>CBFHHP010000027.1:0-26486 GCA_965655745.1 uncultured Schleiferiaceae bacterium | reverse complement strand
TCCTAGTGAGCAGCAGATTCGAGAATTTCTCCTTAGTATGAAAGACGTTGGACTTAAGCAATTTCTACTACCGCAGCTCTTGCCGCTGAATCCGGATACCAACATGTACTGGCTACGTGGGCATTTCTGGGATTACACGAATTTGGAATCGTCCAGTACATTAATAAATCCATTTTTTGAGAAGAACAGAGACCTTTACTTTGATCAAGTCTTAGGGCACGAACCCGATACAATTATCAGCTACCTCAATGCCTTGTTTGCTCAACCTATGGAGGAGGATATCAAAAAGGTGCTCGTATCTACGGCAACTTACAAATACGAGACCTCCAAGTACATGGGCGAAGACAAGGTCTTTGTGTGGTTGGCACAAAAGTTTTACAACAGCGGCTATGCCGATTGGATGTCCAAGGACGATTTGGGTAAAATCAAGGAAAAATCAGAAGGGCTCGCCACTGAGTTGATTGGAAATCTAGCACGAGATTTCGCCTTTGATACAGAAGATATGGGACGTATCAAACTAAGCGAGGTACAAAGTCCGGTGACCATTTTGTATTTCTGGGACAGCGAATGTGGACATTGTAGAAAGGAAACGCCGAGATTAAAAAAACTGTATGATGAGTACAAGGACAAAGGAGTTGAAGTCGTAGCCATCACACTGGAGAATGAATTTACCGGATGGAAAAAATATATTGAAGAACACGAATTGAATTGGATCAATGGATTTGAGAGCGACTTTGACCGCCCGAATTTCCTTTGGTATTACTATATCCCTTCAACGCCAAAGAAACTCATTTTGGATGCGGACAAGAAGATCATCGCTAAGAACTTGGACGTGGAAACTACGATGCGTACCTTCTTGGACGATTACCTGGCTGGAAAGGTTAAATAGCGTCCAACGTACTTAAAGCATAAAAAAAGGCGCCCCCGGAGGACGCCTTTTTGTTTATTGAAATTTTCTGCTATTTCGTTCCGGCTTTAGCGCAACAACTCTTACCTGAAGTTTCTTTGCCGCAAGATTTCTTTTCTACCATAGCAGTTTGCTTTGCTTCACCTTTATCAGTGCTGCATTTGCCACATTCTTTACCCTCCGCTGCGGCAGTTTTACAACAAGCCTTAGCTTCCATTTTACTTTCTTTCTTAGAGCAGTGGGCACATTCTTTTCCCTCTGCTTTGGCTGCTTTACAACATGCCATCATTTCTTTTTTAGCACTATGGTCACATTGTTCTGTACAAACGTGCTTTTCGGCATCCTGAGGTTTCTCTTGAGCATAAGAAACAATACCAAAAGCCATAAATGTTAAGGTGAAAAGGAACTTTTTCATAGGAATATAGATTTATATCGTGAAACTAGTCAAATTTAGACCAAGTGCTCCTTTGAGAGGTCAATTTGTTCATTATTTTTGTCTTTTGACAAACCAACACTTACTATGAGAAAAATATTCTTTGTAGTCACTACGGCGGCTATAACCCTAACAAGCTGTGTGAGTAAACAGAAATATGTAGAGCTAGAAGAAATGCATAAGGCAACTTCTGATAAATTGAGCAATACAAAAATGGAATTGGCAGCAACTACAGCAGAAAAAAATGCTCAGGCGGCTGAGCTTGAGGCATTGCGTGCACGTTCAACTGACTTTATTCAACAGGTAGGGGACCTTACCCGCATGAATGCGACCAATGCAGAAAACATGGAGAAAACGCTAGAAAGTATCAGTGAAAAGGAGATAACCATTTCAAATCTTCAGGACGCGATGAACAGAAAAGATAGCGTAACCCTAGCATTGGTTACCTCATTGAAAGGGGCATTGGGCGATATGAACGATGAGGACGTTCAGATTAGTGTCGAAAAAGGCGTGGTATATGTGAACTTATCTGATAAATTGATGTTCCGTGCTGGTTCAGCTTATGTGAGTGATGAAGCAAAAGCGGTTCTAGGTAAAGTCGCAAAAATTATGACGGCAAAGCCAACATTAGAGATCTTGGTTGAAGGTCATACAGATACTGATCCAATTGCTACTGATTGTATCAAAGACAATTGGGAATTGAGTGCTCATCGTGCGACAAATATTGTTCGTATTCTTCAAGATGATTTTGGGATTGCACCAGAGCGCATGACTGCTGCAGGTCGCGGTGAATATGTCCCTGTTGCTTCAAATGATACCCGCGAAGGACGCGCGGCGAATCGTCGTACGCGAATTGTAGTTCTTCCTAAGCTAGATCAATTCAACAAGCTAATTGAAGAAGGTTTGAAATAATTAGCCTTAACAAGGATTAAAGCCCGGTGCGCAAGCATCGGGCTTTTTTTGTAGCTTACATTAAATCTGAAACGACAAATAAGAATGAATTACTTTATGATGGGTGGCCCGCTTTTTATGGGCATACTAACACTTTTGGGTGTTGCCATGCTCGTGGCGTTTTTCCTGAAAAAAAATGCGGTCAAGCAACTTGGTTTACTTGCCTTGGCTGTCGGAGTTCTCGGTCAAATGATTGGGCTCTTCGGTGCTTTTGAAGCCATTGAGTCTGTAGGAGGTGTCAGCCAACCAATGCTCGCTGGTGGATTGAAAGTAAGCAGCATTACCACGATTTACGGGCTTTTGATATACGTTATATCCTTACTGCTACGAACGGCCAAAGGATGGAATGCTTAAAATAAAAAAGGCGGCTCGTAAGAGCCGCCTTTTTTCATGTTGTTGTTGTCGAATGTTAAGGACACTCTACGCGGCCAACAACCATATACGCACCACCGCCAGAATAGGTTGTATCTACCACACCTGCGCTCAAGCAAGTATCTTCTGCAACCGTAGTTGAACCGTCTAACTGGTAACCGTTCAAAGCAGTGTTAGTGTAATTGTCTTCAATGTAATCGCAGTCACAACTTCCAGAGCACGAAGCGAGGAATAGACCGCTAACAAATGCAAATAGTGCAATTTTCTTCATAATGAATAGCCTTTAGTTTATCTGAGTGGATGAAAATACTAAAGTTTATCTAACTCTCTAAGAATCACCACTATTATTCTAAGCGGCTATTGGGTGCGTACGGTAGATTGCATTTTTCAGCCACCTTATCCACGATATTGGTTACATCTATACGTTTAAAGCTTTCGCCTTTTTTTATACCATGACCCATAAGCAGGAATGGCACATGCGTATCGTATAGGTATCCTGTACCGTGTGTCGAACCGTAGGGACCATAGAAGATACAGTTCGGTTGAAGCGCAAAGATGAGATCACCACCGAATCGGCTTTGATGGCCCTCGTGAAGCAATTCTAACAAAGCATCATTTCCGCTATTGCGAACCTCTGAGGCGGTATATACGCGCATAAACGGATCAGTAGCCTCAACTACTAAGGCAATGTCACCAGCGCGCTCTTCGGCCCAGCTGTTCAGATGGATGTGATGGTTGAAGATCTTGAATACGGCATTTTCGATACCTAATTCTTCCATGATACGCTCATTGATATCGCTAATAACATCAGCATTTTGATAATTGTGTACTTCGTATCCCAAAGAGCCTAAGTGATTTGGATTTTCAGAAGCACCATGATCTGCCGTCAAATAAATGACATATGAATCGCGACCCACTCCCTTGTCGAGCTTCTTGATGAGTTTGCCCAATTGGCGATCCAATTTCAGATACATATCGTGTACCTCACGCGATCGCACCCCAAAGGTATGTCCAGCATAGTCGGTAGAGGAGAAGCTCACACCTAAGAAGTCTGTATACTTGTCTTTACCCAGTTCTTCTTTTTCTAATAGCAACAACGCCATGTCAAGCACCAATTCATTACCGATAGGTGTGTTTTTCAAGGAACCCAAGCCGCGGGTCTGAATCAACTCCATCAGATCGTATGGAAAACTTGAGGTCCCGTTGTTCAATTTCGGCTCATATGGATTCTCATCCGTCAAGCTTTCGTCGTACTTGTGCTCGGCCATTTCAAGCTTCCAATCTTTCTTGGATATGTCCATGGCATGCTCCTTCTCGTTGTATTTCTCCACGTAATCTGGAAGCTCGTCGCCATAATAGCTGCTGCTCACAAAGTGAAGTTTGTTGTCCAACCAAAAGGCACCATCCGCGAAATGCCCTGCCGGAAAAATGGCTCCTCGGTCTTTCACGCTCACCCCATAGCTCTTTCCACGCTGATTTGTATGTAGTTTGATTCCGTCCGAAAAAGTCAAGGCACGTAGATTCTTCGGCGAACGGCGAGATGAATTTTCAATGGTTCCGATAGGGCTGACTGTAGTATCCTCGGCACAATACATTTCGTACCGACTTTCCTTTACCCACCAGTCGTTGGCCACAACCCCGTGGTACTTTGGGGTGGTTCCTGTTGATATTGATGCATGTCCAGGCCCCGTATAGGTTGGAATGTAATTGTAGTGGGTATTGCGGTACACTTTTCCTTCATCCAGAAGAATACGGAAGCCACCGTCTTTTGCAAACTGATGATTAAATCGCTGCAGATATTCTGCGCGCATTTGATCAACGACGACTTGCACTACCAGTTTAGGCTGTGCATGAACGTTCATTGCTATTAGGAGGGCAACTGCTGCTCCAACTGATCTTTTTCTATTTGAATATCTTCCCATAGGTTCATTTTGGAGGCTAGCTCCTCTTTTTTCTTCTCGTATTTCGGATAGAAATCAGGGTCTTTCATCAGCTCCATATAGCTATCAGCATCCGCTAATTTTACATCCCAATCTTCCAAGGTCCCCTCTAAGTTCTCAATTTCCGTTTCAACATCGGCCAACTTTCGCGATAAACTACGGATATCTTTTTCAAGCTGCTTCCGCTCCTTATACCCGAGCTGACCGTCGTCTTTCTTTTGCGCTTTCTTCGATTTCTTTTCCGTGGCCGATTTTGCCTCGACTGCACGCATATTTTCCAGCTTGCGCTGCTCGAGATAATAGTCAATGCCACCAAGCAATGTTTTTACACGCTGGTCCCTAAACTCTACAGTTTTCGTCACCAGACCTTCCAAGAACTCGCGGTCGTGACTCACCACCAGCAACGTTCCATCAAAAGACAACAAACTCTTCTTCAGAACGTCCTTACTGTTCATGTCGAGGTGGTTCGTGGGCTCATCCATCACCAAGAAGTTAATAGGCTTCAGCAAGAGCTTACAAAGCGCTAATCGACCGCGCTCTCCACCGCTTAGCACCTTCACTTTCTTCTCAACGTCTTCACCACGGAACATGAACGATCCCAACAAACTTCTCGCATGCTTACGCATCTCCTCCGGCGCAGCATTCTCGATGGTCTGTAAAGCCGTTAAATTTCCGTCCAATTCGTCCGCCTGATCCTGTGCGAAATAGCCTACCTGAACATTGTGTCCAAATTCGAGCATCCCCTCAGCACTAATCTCTTTCAAGAGCGCCTTCACAAGGGTAGACTTTCCTTGTCCGTTCTGACCTACAAAAGCCACTCGATCCCCGCGCTCAATCTCTAAATCAACGCCGCGAAGCACCAAGTTTTCTCCATAGGCTTTATGCACGCCCTCTGCTTTGGCAACGACCTTTCCAGACCTTGGGGCAGGCTGAAATTTAAAGTGCATCGCAGAGGTATCCTCTTGGTCCACCTCAATGCGCTCCATGCGTTCTAGCTTCTTAATTAAACTCTGTGCGAACGAAGCCTTTGAAGCTTTCGCGCGGAACCGTTCGATCAACTCCTCGGTTTGCTTAATCTCCCGCTCCTGATTTTTCGCGGTGGCCAATTGCTTCTCGCGTAGATCCGCACGAAGCTCTACATACCTCGTATAAGGGGCATTAAAATCATAGGCCTTACCGAGTGTAATTTCGATAGTACGGGTGGTCACGTTGTCCAAAAACGTTCTATCGTGGCTCACCACCATCAAGGTCTGATTGCTCTCACTCAAATGTTTTTCAAGCCACATGATACTTTCGATATCGAGGTGGTTGGTCGGCTCATCCAAAAGAAGCAGCTCGGGCTTCTGCAAAAGCAATCGAGCCAATTCCGCTCGCATTCGCCACCCACCAGAGAAGGTGTGCAACGGTTTTTGAAAAGTTTCTGGTGTGAAGCCCAACCCTTTTAGAACGAGCTCTACATCGGCATCAATGCTATCGCCTCCAAGCAGACCGAAGCGCTCACTGAGCTCACTCAGCTCATCAATGAGGGCGGCATAACTATCACTCTCGTAATCGGTTCGGACTTCGAATTCTTTATTGATCTCTTCAATCCGCTCATTAATCCGGGTCAATTCATCAAAGGCACTGCGAGCAATTTCAACAATACTCTTGTCCATGTCCATCTTCAAGTCTTGACGTAGGAAACCAATCCTGACTTCTTTCGCCTTACTTATAGATCCTTCATCTAGCGAATAATCGCCCGCAATTAATTTCAGCAGGGTAGATTTCCCAGCACCATTTCTCCCCACAAGACCAATGCGGTCTCCTGGGTTAATTTGAAATCCAATGGCATCAAATATGGCACGGCCTCCGAAGAATAACGAGGCCTTGTTCAGGGCTAAAATCATCGTGACAAAAGTAGCAAAACGAATTGCCTGTACGCCGTAATTTTGACCAAACTAAAGGAACGTTATTATCATGCTTAAGGGAACGAAAGTCTACAGCATTACTAGGAGTAAATGTCCACGTTGTATGGAAGGGGAGATCTATCCAGATAAAAACCCGTACCGATTCAAAACCATGACCGACTTTAACCCGCGCTGTAGCGTTTGTGATCAAAACTTCGAACCTGAGCCCAACTTCTACTACGGCGCTATGTACGTAAGCTATGGCTATACGGTGGCCCTGTTTGTAGCTGTATACATCATCTTTGCAATATGGATGGGGTGGGCGATGTGGCCCACAGTAGGTGCTTTAGCCGTGATGCTCGTACTACTTGCACCTGTTATATTCAGAATCTCACGAACGACATGGTTGTCCATGTTCGTGAAATACGATAAAAATTTTAAGAAAAACGGGTAGGTAAACACTCCTCTAGCAAATCGGTACCGTACATAAAATGCTCCACTAGCACCTTGGCGAGGTACGGTGCCATCAGTACGGCACGTGAGCCCATACCGCCAAAGATCCATGTATGTGCAAATGTGTGCGGTCCAACCATAGGTCTACGGTCTTTGGTAGCAGGACGAACACCGCTTTTATGGTCTATTGTGCTCGTTGATCCATTCCACACTTTAGATACGTGCTCCTCAAGCTCCTTTTTCTTCTCTTGTGTAGGGCCATCGCCAAATCCGTCCCAGGCATACGTAGCTCCAACGGTCACTTCATTATTCCCCTCACTGAGCATAAAGTGCTTTTGGTGAATGCATTCCTTTTCTAAAGGAGTATCTAATTCAACACGTATAACTTCGCCTTTAACAGGGGCAAACCCCTGTTGCAGTAAATCTGTTTCACCCAACGCCATCTGCGCCCCTTGGCAGCTTATAATCGCATGGGCGCGTAGGTCTTGATAATCGACCCCTTCAGAATCTCGAACGACTGCATTCCAATCAAAGCGTTCCTCGCGGAAACTTTCTTCTTTACGCAGTGCTGCATGCACCGCCTCCATGAAATCAAGGACATTCAATCTCCCGGTGCCTTTCATCCGACCACTTTCATATTCACCAACAACACCTTCAGGGAGCGGGGAGATGCTATCTTCTAAATAAGGGGAAAAGGCAGGAGAGTCACATAGCTCCATCCAAGTATTTTGTTCTCCAGCGTTGTGGAAGACACGACGAATGGCAATTGGATCAAAGAACTGGCTAGCGGTCCAGTGCTCCATATCAGGATATACAGTATGCAGTTCACCCATCATGTCATCAGCCTTCCACACCTTCTTCATACGCTTTAGGACAACGGGATTCCATAGTCCTGCTGCTACAGTAGAGCACTTGTTGTTCTTAGGTAAATCAAATACGACGACACTAGCACCATATTTCATGAGTGTGTAGCTCAGTACACATCCTGAGATGCCACCGCCGACGATGATATAATCTACATGTTTTTTCATAAAAAAAACTCCTGCTACCAAAGGTAACAGGAGTTCTTTAATATTGTTATTTCAAAGACTAGTACGTCCACATATCGTGCTCTTTATTGCGTAAATCTTCCTTGATCGCGGCAGCTTCGAGTAACTGAGACATCGCACTGTTTCTCTTGTAATCAGAGATCGTTCTATCGTAAACGTTGTCCTCTTTAGTGATTACTGAATTGAATTTTCTAAAGTGCATGATCTGGTCAAACGTCAAACGCTGATTGTTATTCTTTTCGTTATAAGCTACTGCCGTTGACATCGCATATCTTGCATCCGGGAACCAAATCCAGAAAGGATTATAGGTCAAAGAAGGATTGCGAGGATCACGAACCTCAGGAGCTATACCGATAATTCTGTTCTTTAACTCACCGCGTTGCTTGTCAAAGTACCAATCACTTTTTAAGTAGTAGGCAACTACGTTGTTCGCCTTAATCGTGATTGTGTCAATCGCAAGAGGTGGACCAAATGGATCGTCTGGATCAGGAATAGTATCGTATTGCTCAATCTTCTGGCGCACTTCATCCACGGTTAGTGGAAGTTCGAACTTGTCGTCCAAGAAAATTTCAGTGATTGTATTTTCAGTAACAATTCCATCAACCAACACATCCCACAAAGCCTTGCGATCAGGCATAGGCTTGATCGGGTAGAACAATGGAAGATTGATCTTTTCTCGTAGATCGATACGCTCCCAATGGCGCTCTGACCATAACATGTCGTCTTGACGTAGGAATGGGTAAGGAACTACACGATTGTTTCTGTAGTGCTTAGTAGCTTCAGGAACAATGCCGTCGTCTGATGGATCTAGAATTTGCGCTTCAGCAGTGCCGAATGAAAATGCTACAGTGAATGCTGCAAATACAAAGGTTCTTAATTTCAACATCTTAGTTCAAGTCAATAGTAATCGGCGCAACTTTCGGCTTGATGCCTTTACCAGTTTTCGCACGAATATTTCTAATAATTACAGGTGTACCTGGCTTCGCTTTATCTAGAGCGGCGCGTGCATTAGAATTCAATGTGTTTCCTTTACAATCGATAGGAGCGAAAGGAGGTACAATAATTTGGAAGCTCGTTACTTTCAAAGGAAGCTCAAAGTCAAAGTTGTTGAACTTCGCTTCTACTTTGGCTTTCTTAATAAGGTTCGCAGACATCAGCCCTTCGGTCTTTCCAAAGATTGAGCCCGCGGCATCAGGAAGGTTTTTAACACGGAATACTTTGCTTCCCATGTTTTTAGTTTTGTCACCTTCTCTAACGCTTACCGAAATTTTTAGCTCACCACCTTTGTTACGAGTAACATCAGCCATGTAGCCGTTGCCTGATTTCTTCACGCCAGTACCAGATACAATCAAGTTGGACGGATTAACGCCAGGAACAGAAATTTCTAACGGGTTATCTACACCACGGTAGAGAACGTTCATCTTGGTTGGAGAGATAACCACACTTGGTGGAGCGACATTAAATGAACCTTCCACTGGGAACACTTTTTCTTCACCGTTTTGAACGAGTTTAATTTCACCATTCCATGTAGTTTCACCAACACGATTCGCAGGGAAACGAACCTTAGCTACTCCACCAACGATATCTTCTGCACTCAGTTCTTGACCGTTAATAGTAACCGTTGGGTTTTGAGTTTCGTCAAAAGCTGCTAAGAAAACGTCAGCCTCGTACTCATCACCTTTGGTCACAAAGGTACTCTTAGGCATTACCACGGTACGCACACCGGTAAACTTCAAATCAGAAGCGGTGATGTTCTTTTGTAAGTAATCGATAACGTTTGCCTCAGAAGTACGAACGTCACTTTGCATTTTCGTCAAGAACGTCAAAACAGAAATGAGCGGGAAGTGCTCAAATTTGTGTTGTTCCCAACTAATGTTGGTTCCGTCGTGCTTATGGTCGCTTAAATCAAACGTGCCTTCAATAGAGTTAATCAAAAGGTCGTTGCCTTCTGCTTCAGTCTTCATGAACTCGCGGTAGTCTGCAAGTGCTGCTTTAAGCTTGGCACCATTACCCTGAATAAGGAAGTAATTGGGTGAAGCTTCCAAATCGTCCATTTTAGATGGTTTGTTTGGATCTCCGCTTTCTTCATCTGCACCCCCTGAAGCTTCAATCACACCTCTCTTGAGGTCTTCAATCTGCTGGTAAAGTGCGGCTGAACGCGATTTTACATCATTTGCCTTGTCTCTCCACGGTCCAGCCTTAACTGGGTTTTCAGCTGCAGCGGCTTCGAAAGCCGTGTAGATACTTGAATTTTGTTTTTCTACGGTTTGAATAGATGCCTCTTGGCTTACCATTACTTCATAGAATGCGTCCATTACCTCACGGCTCACGTTAAGAGCGAGAAGTGCTGTCAACACGAGATACATCATGTTGATCATTTTCTGACGCGGTGTTAATTTTCCTCCTGCCATTTGTCTAGGATTTTACGGTTATAGTAAGTTAAATCGAATCGGGTAAGATTACTTGCCCATTGCAGTTAACATACCGCCGTAAACGCTATTTAATGATTCTAGGTTTCCTTTCAATGAAGCCAACTCAGAAGCAAGATCTGTAGCGTTGCCTGAAGCAGCAGCCAATTTCTCCATAACGTCGTTTTGACGCTCTACCTGAGCTGTAGTATTTTCTAGTTGAACAGAGTATAGTGCATTTAAGCTTTCCATGTGCGTTGCCGCTGTGCTCAATTGCTCTGAATAAGCAGCAGTTGCACCTGCAGCATCAACAGCACCACTTAGGCTACCTGCAGTTTCACTTAAAGAACGCATACCTTCTCCTAATCTTTCGATAAGAGCAGCATCAACACCGCCGTTTTCCAAAGCATTATCTAGTTGCTCTGAAACTGAAAGTGAGCGATCGCCTTCTGCAGAAGCTAGTTCAGGGTAAACTAATGTCCAGTCGTAATCCGCTGCTGGTTTCTCGAATGCAGAAAACAAGAAGATTACAGCCTCTGTAGTCAAACCTACAACGAGCATGATGTTCGCTCCTTCCCAGTGCATGATTTTAAACATCGCACCAGTAATTACTACTGCTGCACCAATACCATAGAGCTTCGCCATAAAGTTTTTGAAGCGCTTACCGTTTACATCAATTAAAGCCATAATCTTAAAATTAAGTTTGTTAATAGGGTTGTGTTGTTATTAGAAGTCTTTTAGGTCTCTACCTAAGAAACTTTGTACTGTTCTGAATCCAATGTAGCTTTTTGCTGTGTCTTGGTATTCGTAATCACGAGCACCTAGCTGAAGGAAGTAAGCTACGTCCTTCCAAGATCCACCACGAATCACTTTACGCTTCATAGTTTCACTTTCTTCTTCGTACGCATTGTATTGGAATTCTGTGGAGATGTCGCTACCAAAGGCATATGATTGAACATCGAAGGCGGTAGAAGTCCACTCACTAACGTTACCAGACATACAGTATAGGTTGTAACCGTTTGGTGAGTAAGCTGTAGTTTTTACAGGATAGAAACCACCATCTGCCGTTAGATTACCACGACGTGGTTTAAAGTTGGCGAGGTAACAACCAGCACTGTTGGTAGCGTAAGGACCACCCCATGGGTATGTCGTAAGTTCTTCACCACCGCGAGCAGCGTATTCCCACTCTGCTTCTGTCGGAAGACGGAAGTCGTGTTCGATAAGTTCACCTGAACGCTTTAAGTAGTCGCGACGGTACTTACTTCTCCAGTTAGCAAAAGCTCGCGCCTGTCTCCAACTTACACCAACAACTGGGTATTCATCATAAGCAGGGTGCCAGAAATACTTATCGTGCATTGGCTCATTAAATGAGTACGTGAAGTCGTGAATCCAAACCAATGTATCTGGGTAAACATTAATAGTTTCTCTTTCAAAGAATGATGCACGATCACTTTCCGCCTGAGTATCTTTTATATAGTCACGGTAGCTAAATAGCTCACCATCGCCATCCTCGTCTTTATAGTCGAACTCAACTCGATTTTGTTTGGAAGCCGCTTTTTGCTTGTTGATCCAAAAGAAAGTATAATTTAATTGTCTGGTATCTAAGTGGCGATAACCCAGCCATTGCTCTTCAGGTGCGAGATACATACTTTCAATTACCTCTGTATATTCCGCTGATGGGTAACGATTTTTCTCCCATTCTAAATAAGGATCCCAATCCAATCTGCGCATCATGCTATCAGGATAGTTTAATGCCACATATTCTTGAAAATATGTGGGATCTTCTAATTCAGCTAGGTCGTAATATTCAAAATCTTCAACCAATCCTTCAGCCAAGCGAGTTCTTGCGATAGAGTCGCGAACCCAATTTACGAATTGACGGTATTCGTTGTTTGTGATTTCCGTTTGATCCATGTAGAATGCTGGAATACTAACAGTTTTAGCCGGAGCGGTATATGCATACGGCACATCCTCATCGTGGTTACCCATAGTAAAGCTACCTTGAGGAATGTACACCATTCCATAAGGCTCGCTAGGATACCATGTTGGGCGGTCTTGTACACCGACTAGTTCGCCGTAATCGTTACTTCCACACGAGGCCAACAGGGCCACTGATAACATTCCAAGGAAGAACTTTTTCATAACTATGCTTGATTTCAACTTTGTGTTCATTTTTAGCAGGGGGCTATATTACAAAAATATAGGATTCCTGTAGCTCCCTCTTTCTTTAGGCGGTACTTCGATAGTAAAACAGTAACTCATCATAATTTCATGAGAGCCACTGCTCGACGTTCTCAAATTAGAAGTCGTTAGATCATACGAGTAAGATGCTCGAAGATCTTTTGTGATTTGGTATCCCGCCATAATTGATAACGCATCGTATACTCTGTAAGTAACGCCACCCCAGATCTCATTATTGTACGAAGCTGCAACGTTTAGATCGAGTTGTGTGGTTGTCAAATCAGATTTAATCATCATCGCTGGCTGCAAAACAAAGCCATTCTGAAGATCAATATCATAACCACCCATAAGATAATAATGACGCTGACCTCGAATTTGTGCCATCTGAGACCCTATAGTACTAGGAAGTAAATCTTTTGTTTCGATTAATCTAGTGCTACTTAATCCAGCATACCAATTCGAATGTGAGTAATAAGCGCCAAAATTAAAATCTGTCGCCATGGAACTCGTGTTACCAGAAAGGCTTATTAACGATTGATCATTCATTGTCTGCGGCGGTGCCCAAGTTCCGGAACTAATTCCTTTGTTTCTAAAGTCAACTCGCAGCCCAAGTCCGAGATTACCTCCAGCCAAAGACATCTGGTATCCATAGCCAATTCCTGCAGTGATGTCTTGGAAGAACCCGATCATGTCGTTTGTCACCGTTAATGCCAGACCACCTCGGATTATGTCTAGAGGCACATTCGCATTAAAATTCTGAGTGATTGGGGCATTGTCAAAACCTACCCATTGCGTTCGGTGTGCAGCAGATAGACAAATTGCATCCCCAGAGCCGATTACTCCTGGATTGTAGAAAATCTTATTGTTTGCGAATTGTGTAAACTGAACATCTTGTTGCGCCCAAAGAGCTGATGAACAGAGCATTGCAAACAAAGCAAGGCGGGTTTTTCTCATGTGTTAAAGCGCTTACGTCTTTTGATCGTCGCTAAAGATAGAAAAATTCCCGTGCGAACAACACTTTTTTTATAGAGTTATCAGGCTTTCTGCTGTGCTTTCCACCATCGCTTCGGGATTTTTCCTTGTAATGCTTCTTGGTAATCGTCATAGCTGCAAGGTACTAGCGCAAATCGCTCTGATTGAAATTCGCCCTTTGGAATTTCAATCCACCATCTTCCACTATTGGGGCTTTTATAGAATTCAAGAACATCTTCCTCGTCCATAAGTACGGTGTATTTTTCGTAATTAGCTCGCGAACCTATCGGGAAATCTCCGAATCGAAGGGAGATGCCTTCGAAGAAATACCAAAGTGCATGAGCACAGAGGTGCGCACTTTGTCCGCGCTGATCGTAACGCGGATTGTACTCGTACATGCCAAGCTGGCTTACCGTATCACTCATACCTGCGTACCGAAGCATTGCGCAAAACTCATTTCCAGAAAATCCGTGAGGGGAAGTATAAAAAGTACCTGGGTTGTAGCTCTGTCGAACAGCATTGATATCGACGCTAACAAGGTCAGCTTCTCTGAGCAACGGCTCTGTATTTGGAATACTCGCTTGCGCTTCGCCCAATCGCACGGCTTCAAAGAATAAGTTCTCAATCAATGCAATTTCGTCGGGGCTGTTGAAATACGTTTGGTAGCCAATATTCGTGAAGTTGTAGAGGTTATGTGGTTCCTGTAAAACAAGATGACTCACATAGCTTTGATGGTCGAGATCGCGGCCTTCACTTCCCACATCTAAACGCGAATCTATGGCCACAACGTTGACCATTTTTTCAAGTTTGTCATAGGCACGGTAATTACCATAGGTCAAGTCTTGAGACCCTCCAATAGTAATGGTGATAATGCCTTTGCGCAGCATCTTTTCACAAAAATCCTGAAGCAGTAAAACGGTGTCTACATGGCGTTCTCCACGATAGATGTTGCCCATGTCTGCAATCTTGAAGTTCCACGTACCTTGATGCAGTTGGTACAAGAATGGACGTATATGGTCCGCTGCCGTATCACATCCGGTATTTCGGTACGCACGACGGTCTTCTTGCACACCTACGATAACGACTTTCACACCATCGAGCGAGGGATGACCGTCAATCTCAGTGTGTCGTTGAATCTTTTGGCCCAACTGGCCGGGCTCTAAAACCGGTAGTTTGGAAAGAACACTTTCAGGTACAGGACTTAAATATTCCACGCTACATCTTTTTTAACGTGGTCAATTTACCCCCTTATTTGCGCTTTGCTCTCCTTTTTGTAGGCCCTGCAGCAATAAGTTCTTCACAAGCTGGACGGTCCAATGTTTCAGGATCCGTGTCCTTAGGAATTTTGAAGTTTTTACCGCCACTCTTGATGTACGGGCCGTAGCGTCCTTTCAAAATTTGAATCACTGGCTCTTCGGTAAATTCAGCGATAACATTGCTCGCTGCCTCTTTTTGCTTTGCCTCTATGATTTCAATCGCTTTTTCGATGCTCACCTCTTCAGGGGTGTCTTCGGTCAGGCTGAAGAATTTCTTATTCCACATTACATAAGGACCGTAGCGGCCTACATTGGCTTTCACCTCCATGTCTTGGTAAGAACCTACAGTACGTGGGAGCACCTCTTTGCGCAATGCCATTTCTAAGGTAGCGTCATAAAAGCCTACACCTTGTGGCAGTTTCTTAAACCTAGGTTTGGTCTCTTCGTCGCCATCACCGAATTGGAATACAAATCCATAACGTGCGAGCTTGACATAAACCGGTTCGCCTGTCTCAGGCTCTTCGCCGAGTAAACGACTCGCCGCCCGTGCTCCTGCTGGTGCATTTTCAATCAAAGGGTGGAATTCGCTGTAGAAATCGCTAATGCTTTCTTGCCATCCTTTTTGTCCAGCAGCAACAGTGTCAAAGTTTTGTTCGGCTTTTGCAGTAAACTGATAATCCATGATCAAGCCATAATGCTCAATTAAGAAGTCGGTTACTACGCGGCCAATATCGGTTGGGAACAATTTGTTTTTGTCTGCACCGTAATTCTCTTTGCCCTCCTTCTGCGCCACGCCATCGGCGGTTGCACTGAAGATTTTAAAGGATCTAGATTCGCCCTCAAGCGATTCTTTAACCACATATTTGCGCTTCTGGATGGTTGAAATTGTAGGCGCATAGGTAGATGGACGTCCAATACCCAACTCTTCTAATTTCTTCACCAACGAAGCTTCGGTGTAACGAGGAACGTGCTTGGTAAAGCGCTCTGTCGCTGTGATTTCGTCCGAACGAAGCAAATCGCCTTCTACTACCGCTGGTAACTGACCGTCGAGCTGCTCTGTATTTTCGTCGTCAGTACCTTCTTGGTACACGCGAATGAAACCGTCGAATGTGATCACCTGGCCACGAGCAGTAAAGTTCTGCGCATCCGGAGCATTCGTATTCGAAAGTTTAATGGTCGTATTTTCAAGCTGCGCCTCTGCCATCTGTGAAGCGATGGTGCGCTTGTAAATGAGATCGTACAATCTTTTCTGACGATCATCCGCACCTGCAATGTTCTTACTGAAGTTGGTTGGACGGATAGCTTCGTGTGCCTCTTGTGCACCTTTGCTCTTCGTATTGAATTTACGCGCTTGGTGGTAGTTATCACCGTATTGTGCTTGAACATGTGCAGCAATGCCAGCGAGGGCATCGTTACTCAAGTTAAAGCTGTCGGTTCTCATGTAAGTGATGTGTCCAGCTTCGTACAAGCGCTGTGCTAGGGTCATTGTTTGACTCACGCTGTAGCCCAATTTACGGCTTGCCTCTTGTTGCAAGGTTGAGGTGGTAAAAGGTGCTGCCGGCGAACGCTTTCCTGGGCGCTTGTCTACTGACTCCACTTGATATTGGGCACCCACACATTTTGCCAGGAATGCCTGCGCTTCTTCTTCCGAAGGAAGATTTTTGGCCAATTCAGCTTTGAAGCTAATTTTTCCATCCGTAAAGATTCCGCTCACCTTGTAGCTCGCCACAGGAACGTGCGCTTCAATCTCGCGTTCTTTCTCTACGATCAATCGTACCGCTACACTCTGAACCCGGCCCGCACTCAATCCACGTTGAATACTCTTCCAAAGCACCGGGCTCAACTCGTACCCCACCAAACGGTCAAGTACGCGGCGGGCCTGCTGTGCATCAACGAGCTCTTTGTTGATTTTTCTTGGATTCTCAACAGCCCTTAGGATGGCTGTTTTGGTAATCTCGTTAAAGACGATTCTTTCCGTTTTGTCGTCAGTCAATCCCAAGCTCTCGTACAGGTGCCATGCGATTGCTTCTCCCTCGCGATCCTCATCCGATGCGAGCCATACTTTTTCAGCGCCTTTCGCCGCTTTTTTCAGCTCCTTTACTAAGGTTGTTTTGTCCTTTGACACACAATATTCAGGCGTGAAATTGTTTTCAATGTCAATGGCCATTCCCTTGTCGCAAAGGTCGCGGATGTGTCCATAAGAAGACATTACAGAGAAGTCTTTACCCAAGTACTTTTGGATGGTTTTTGCTTTCGCAGGTGACTCAACGATGACGAGATTACTTGCCATAAAAATCGATTCAGTTAGAAGAATGAGGGCACAAAGTAAAGGCGAAAAAGATTACACAAACAACAACTTTTTTGCCTCGGATGTTCTTTGACTATGTGTATTACTACGTAATAGGATCTCGAAAATCGGACAAATTGTCAGTTAGAGGATGTATCTTTGCATTGTCGCAAGAGAAAGTAAAGTTTTGAGCGAATTGAAATATGGAAGGAAAAACAAAACGCGCAAGCGGAAGAGGTCTTTACGCCGAGGGCGATAAGAACCCACACGAGCACGATGGAACCGTGCTAGAAACGAAAAACCCTACAGGCACCAAAAAGCTCTACATCGAGTCGTACGGTTGCCAAATGAATTTCTCGGACAGCGAGATCGTTGCCTCTGTATTGGGCAAGGAGGGGTACAGCACCACACAGAACCCTGAGGAAGCAGATCTAGTGCTTCTCAATACTTGTTCTATCCGGGACAAGGCGGAGCAGACGGTGCGCAATAGATTGAACCATTTCAACGGCCACAAGCGCAAGAATCCAGATATGAAAATCGGAGTCTTGGGTTGTATGGCAGAGCGCGTCAAAGGCAAGCTGCTTGATGAAGAGAAACTTGTGGATTTGGTTGTAGGTCCTGATGCCTACCGCGATTTACCGAACCTACTGCAAGAGCTTGATGGTGGTCGCAAGGCGGTCAATGTGATCCTTAGTAAAGAGGAAACCTACGACGACATTGAACCCGTTCGCTTGGGCGGTAACGGTGTGAGTGCTTTTGTATCAATTACCCGTGGTTGTGATAACATGTGTACGTTCTGTGTCGTTCCATTTACCCGTGGTAGAGAGCGTTCACGCAATCCGCAAACCATTGTGGATGAAGCATTGGATTTGCAGAAGAGAGGCTACAAAGAAATCACTCTCCTGGGACAAAACGTCGACAGCTACCTGTGGTACGGTGGCGGTTTGAAAAAGGACTATGAGAAGGCCTCTGAATTGGCCAAAGCTAGTGCCGTTCATTTCGCAGACCTTATGGCCATGGTGGCTGAAGCGGTCCCAAACATGCGCATTAGATTCTCCACGTCGAACCCTCAGGACATGAGAGATGATGTACTTGAGACTATTGCCAAATACAAGAACATCTGTAACTACATCCACCTGCCGGTGCAGAGTGGCTCGTCGAGAATTTTGGAGCTTATGAATCGTGGTCACAACCGCGAGGAGTACATCGCATTGATCGATCGCATCAATCGCATCATCCCTGGTTGTGCCATTTCGCACGACATGATCTCGGGCTTCCCGACGGAAACGGAGGAGGACCACAAGGAGACCTTGAGCTTGATGGAATATGTGAAGTACGACTTTGGCTATATGTTCTTCTACAGCGAGCGACCAAATACCTATGCGGCGCGTAAGATGGAAGATGATATTCCATTGGATGTGAAAAAGCGCAGATTGAACGACATTATCAAATTACAGACCTCGCACAGCCTGATGCGTCACCAAGCGATGATTGGTAAAACGTATGAGGTGTTGGTGGAAGGAACTTCTAAAAAGAGCGATCAGCAATTGTTTGGTCGCACAGATACCAACAGTGTGGTTGTTTTTGACAAGCACGATTTTAAACCGGGCGACTTCTGTCATGTACGAATTGACAGTTGTACCTCGGCTACCTTGATTGGTACAGTCGTTGAACAAGCGTAAACCAAAGCAGTAGAACCATGGCAGATCTTAAGAGCATTAAACAACGTTTTGGAATTATTGGGACCAGTCCGCTATTGGACCGTGCCTTGAGCAAGGCGGTCCAGGTAGCCCCTACCGATATTAGTGTTCTGGTCACTGGTGAAAGTGGAGTGGGTAAGGAGAGCATCCCAAAGATCATCCACAACCTTAGCCACCGCAAGCACAAGCCCTATATTGCAGTGAACTGTGGCGCCATTCCGGAGGGAACCATTGACTCTGAACTTTTCGGTCACGAGAAGGGGGCCTTTACTGGGGCCACTGGTGCGCGTAAGGGGTATTTTGAAGAGGCCGACGGCGGCACGATCTTTTTGGATGAGGTGGGTGAATTGCCCCTGCCGTCGCAGGTTCGATTGCTTCGTGTGCTCGAGACCGGTGAGTTTATTCGCGTAGGTGCCTCTCGTGCCCAGAAGATTGATGTGCGCGTGGTGGGTGCTACCAACGTGGGCATGCTAGAGGCGATTAAGAAAGGCAAATTTCGTGAGGACCTGTACTACAGGTTGAATACAGTAGAAATTCAATTGCCTCCGCTCCGAGAGCGCCCTTCAGACATCCATTTGTTGTTTAGAAAATTCGCGGCCGATTTTGCAAACAAGTATCATTTGCCGCCTTTGAGATTGGACGAGGAAGCTGTTCGATTGCTGGAGCAGTACCGCTGGCCTGGAAACATTCGTCAGTTACGCAATTTGGCGGAGCAGATGAGCGTTATTGAAACTAGCCGATTGGTAGGCAAAGGATTGTTGAAGACCTATTTGCCACAGGTGGATGCTTCCAATCTTCCGGCATTGAGCAATACTCGAGTGTCGGACAGCAGTGGAGACAGTTTTGCCCAAGAGCGCGAGGCTTTGTACAAGTTGTTGTTTGAGATGAGGGCTGAGATCAATGCGTTGAAAGAAGCTGTGGGTAGTGGAAAAGGTCTGTATGAAAAGATGCAGAGTGAATACCCTCAGATTAGTCAAGAGTTTACACGTCCAACTGTGCCTGCAAGCCACGAGGTGACCATCATCAGTGATGATGAGCGTGAGCAGTTTGAAGACCACACCATAGAGATTGAGAATCTGAGCTTGGTGGATAAGGAGATTGAATTGATCAAAAAGGCACTGGAAAAGTCCGGGGGTAAAAGAAAGAATGCAGCCAAGGAATTGGGGATTTCGGAGCGTACCTTGTACCGAAAGATTAAGCAGTACAACCTCGAATGAGAGAAAGAGTATTCATCGCGATTGCGGCTTTAGCGTTTGCTTCTTGTAAAGGCGGATACAGCTTTACGGGCGGCAATGTTGGTGATGCGAAATCTATCTATGTGGGTTTCTTTGACAACAATGCACAAATTGTCAATCCTGAGATGTCGCAGATCGTGACAGAGTCGATCAAAGATATTTTTGTGCAGCAGACTCCCTTAGAGCTCAATGACGGGCCGTCGGATATGGAAGTTAGCGGCGCGATCACAGAATACAGCCTGCGTCCTCAAGCCGCTCGTGGTCCTTCGGAGGTGGCTCAAATGCGTTTTACAATCACGGTGAAGGTTGATTTTACGAATCGATTAGAACCAGATAATGATTTCTCTCAAAGATTTTCTCGTTATCGGGATTATGATGCCGATTTGAATTTTTCGGATATTGAAACAGAATTGTCAGAGGAGATTATCAAGGAATTGACCGAGGATATTCTCAACAGAGCTATAGCCAACTGGTAGAATGAACGCAAAACAACTCAAGGAATTTTTTGAGCGCCCTGAAAAGATGGACGATGCTGCTTTAGCGGCGTTGAAACAGGCTGTGCAGGACTTTCCTTATGCATCGCCCTTACAGGTGTTGTACATGAAGGCGTTACAGAACAGCGACAACTATCAATTGCCGGCACAGGTGAAGCGCTCTGCGATTGCAGTTCCTGACCGTGCGCTCCTTCAGGTGTTCTATGAAAATTCAGGTGCGCCAATGAAAACGTCAGTCATTGACTTTGATCTTGATGCTTTTAAGGCGCAGAAGAAAACGGAGAAAAAACCAACGGCTAAGGCGCAAGCTAAAGCAGAGAAAGAAAAGACGCCCCCTGCAGCGAAGCCTGCGGTGAAGGCTGAAACTAAATCGGCCGTAAAGCAGGCCGTAAAGCAGGCCCCGAAGCCTGCTCCGAAACCTGTAGTTCCGAAAAGAGATCCAAATAGCTTAGATCATTTACCTGAAAGTGTACGCAATGCCATTTTGAGGTCTAGGGCACTTACGAAAGGTGAATCGGCCCCGCAGAAGAAAGAAACCCCCAAGGCGACACCCTCGAAGTCAGAACAGAAGATCGAATCTCAAACGCCCCCTGTTGTAGATGCTACAGCGAAAGCGCAACCGAAAAAGGAAGCGAAGGCACCTGCAAGTAAAGTGGAGAAGCCTGCAAAGAAAGCAGCACCTAAGGTGGAAAAGCAGGCGGCCAAAGAGCCAATGCCAGAAAAAGTGAGTCCGCCTGCTGTAAAAGAAGAAGCTGTGAAAGCGGATGAAGACATTCGCGTAATGCCGTTTAGCGAAAAAGCTTCGTTCTTGGAATGGCTGAATGCCGATCATAGCGTTCCAGTCACTACCATCAATAACAAGCTAGGGTTTGCCAGTGTTGAGGTAGTTCCCGACCAAGGCAGTTTACAAGATCAGGGCAATGAAATACGCAAAATCATACAGGAACTCCCGAAATTTGAAGTGGAGTCTTCCAACGGCAGAATCAATGTGTTTACGCTTGAAGCAGATGCCGAAGGAAAGTTTGTAACGGAAACATTAGCAGAGATTTACTTTGGACAGCGATTATTTGACAAGGCGATCAAAGCCTACGAGATTTTAAGTTTGAAATACCCGGAAAAAAGTAGTTTCTTTGCCGACCGAATAAGAGCAATTAAGAAAGAAAAGAACTCATGACAGCACTATTCTCTATCCTTATCGTAGTTATCTCAGTACTACTTGTTTTGGTGATTCTCGTACAGAATCCTAAAGGCGGTGGTTTGAGCTCAGCTTTTGGTGGCGACAGCCCTCAGATGTTGGGTGGTGTTAAAAAGACAACGGACTTCCTAGACAAAGCGACTTGGGGTTTGGTTATTGGTCTTTTTGTATTGGTGATCGCCATGAACATGAGTGGAGGAGAATCAGTGATTGAAGAGGATACGCGCTTGGAGTCTCAGGTGGACGGTGCTGTTCCTTTCCAGCCTGCTGTTCCTGCACCAGCTGCAGATGCACCAGTAGAGGATATGCCAGTAGAAGGCATGCCTGAGAGTGTTGAAGAATAAGAAGTTCTAAGAAATAGTTGAGCCCGAACGGTCCTGCCGTTCGGGCTTTTTTTATCTTCCAAAACTGACAGTTTTTCGTTTTGTAAGGTCGGGTTTGGTGTCAGAGTGGCACTAAAACTGAATTGGCACAAAATTTCGAGTAGGAAGAGCGATAAACATTAAAAACTCAAATCATGGCAGATTTAAACATTCGTCCGTTAGCTGACCGAGTAATTATTGAACCGGCAGCTGCTGAAACAAAGACAGCTTCGGGAATTATTATTCCTGATACTGCACAAGAAAAACCTCAAAGGGGTACTGTTGTGGCTGTAGGTCCAGGTAAAAAAGACGAGCCTATGACGGTGAGCGTCGGCGATGCGGTATTGTACGGTAAGTACAGCGGTACCGAATTCAAGTATGAAGGCGGTGATTACCTCATCATGCGTGAAGCGGATATTATGGCAATTGTTTAATCCTAACTGATAAAAAAGAATAGACATGGCAAAAGAAATTTCATTTGACGTAGATGCAAGAAACAGCCTCAAAGCAGGTGTTGATGCATTGGCCAATGCAGTGAAAGTTACCTTGGGTCCTAAAGGGCGTAATGTGATCATCGAAAAGGCATTCGGCGCGCCGCACGTAACTAAGGATGGTGTATCGGTAGCCAAAGAAATCGAGTTGGAAGACAAGCTTGAAAACTTGGGTGCACAAATGGTGAAAGAAGTGGCTTCCAAGACTGCGGATATCGCGGGTGATGGTACAACTACCGCTACGGTATTGGCACAGGCTATCTACCACCACGGGTTGAAAAACGTGGCTGCTGGCGCAAACCCAATGGACTTAAAGCGCGGTATTGAAAAGGCCGTGAATGAATTGGTTAGTGAGTTGAAAAGCTTGAGCCAAGAAGTAGGCGACGATAATAGCAAGATTGAGCAAGTTGCTTCAGTTTCTGCGAATAATGACAACTCTATTGGTTCGTTGATCGCGGAGGCTATGGCTAAAGTGAAGAACGAAGGTGTAATTACTGTAGAAGAAGCGAAGGGTACCGAAACGTACGTTGATGTGGTGGAAGGTATGCAGTTCGATCGTGGCTATTTGAGCCCGTACTTCACGACTAATACTGAGAAGATGATTGCGGAGCTAGAGAATCCATACATTTTGATCTACGACAAGAAGGTGAGCTCTATGAAGGAGTTGTTGCCAATTCTTGAGCCTGCGGCTCAAAGTGGTCGCCCACTGCTCATCATCGCTGAAGATGTAGACGGCGAAGCGCTAGCTACATTGGTGGTAAACCGCATTCGTGGCTCGCTCAAAATTGCTGCAGTGAAGGCGCCAGGCTTTGGCGACCGTCGCAAGGCAATGCTAGAAGATATCGCCATCCTAACCGGTGGTCAGGTAGTGAGCGAAGAGCGCGGAATGACCTTGGAAGGTGCTACCCTAGATATGTTGGGTACGGCCGAGAAAGTGACGATTGACAAAGACAACACAACCATCGTCAATGGTGCAGGAGAGGGAGAAGCGATCGCAGCACGCGTTGCTCAAATCAAAGCACAAATTGAAAACACAACATCAGATTACGACCGCGAGAAGTTGCAAGAGCGCTTGGCTAAACTAGCAGGTGGTGTAGCTGTACTTTATGTAGGAGCGGCTTCTGAGGTTGAGATGAAAGAAAAGAAAGACCGTGTAGACGATGCACTGGCAGCGACTAAAGCGGCAGTTGAAGAAGGTTTTGTTCCTGGAGGTGGTGTAGCGCTCGTTCGAGTAAGCTCTGTTTTGGAAAGCTTACAGGGCGAAAACGAAGACCAAACTACTGGTATTCAGATTGTAGCAAAAGCTATCGAAGAGCCACTTCGTCAGATTGTACACAACGCAGGTCTTGAAGGTTCTGTAGTAGTGAGCAAGGTGAAAGAAGGTAAGGACGACTTCGGATTCAACGCGAAGACAGATACCTATGAGAGCATGTACGAGGCGGGTGTTATTGACCCAACGAAAGTGACTCGTGTGGCTCTTGAAAATGCAGCTTCTGTAGCTGGTCTCTTGTTGACCACGGAAGCGACCATCACTGAGATTCCTAAGGATGAACCAGCAATGCCTGCTCCAGGAATGGGCGGCGGTATGGGAATGATGTAATTCTCAGTATTTAGCTAGAAATAGAAAGCCACCCTTTTTGAGGGTGGCTTTTTTTATAACTTTAAGGGAGACCAATAAGACAATGAAAAAGACGCTGGCCATACTCCTCTTTTGTTTAATGTACTTAGGTGCGCAAGCACAAAATAACTCTATTGATAGGCTTTCTCTTGACGCCGCAGTTTTGCCTTGGGGCCATACTTTAAACTATAGCGGAACGCTTAATTATGAGTTTGTCAAAACCAATCATATTGGGGTGTATTGGAAAAATTGGTTTGAAACGACTACCTGGAGCGGCACTGGGGAGCGCGAGCAGTCCTTAGGATTAGTCTACACCTCTAACCTTGTCGATCGCAAATGGTATCTCGATATTAGATTTGCCATTGTAGCAAGCCGTCCGAAGGAGTATTGGGATAGATACGAGTTTGATCCTTTTGTGGGCCTGAGTTTCGGTAGAAATTTCGGTGAACACTGGGGTATTGGCACCCAGATAAACGGCTGGACCTACTATGGATTAAACGGAAGTAGTTTCGACCCTGAGATTGCCGCCATCAACCTTCGCTATTCTTTCTGATTTAGCGCGATAGCGCTTCCAAGTACTTTGCGATATACTGTTCGCGGTGCTTGTATTTGTATTGCATCACGTATCGAGGATGCTCCAGCGGCACGAGCTCAGGAGTGAAGTTGTATTCCTTGTTGAGCTTCTGCAGGAACTTTAGATTCTTCCCGGTACCAAAAACAATGATGCGTTCATTTTTACCGGCCAATTCAATTTGCTTTTTAATCTGCTCCAATAAATACGGCGCTAATGCATTGGAAAAGCTGGCGCGATCGTAGTAATTAAAATTCACCCAATTGCTGTTTTTATTGACTACGAACCCCAGTGGACAAACAGATCCGATGAAAAACTCACGGTAGAATTTCTCGGGACCTCCGAAAGCATTAATTGCTTCATAGACAAATACGGAACTGGGTTCGTGGGTTGAAAAGCTTTCAAAGGGAATGCCGCATTCAATCAACCGCTTCGTATCGGTAAAAGGTATGCCTGTGGCTCCAGCACCGAGGCGACCTGGATTGATGCCAAGGATGAGGTTACGCGGAGTGTCGTCGCTGTAAAATTTATGGTAGAATGCGCTTAGCGCTCCCTCTTGCTCAGGGCTTGCCCCTTCGAAGGGATTGAGTACTTCTAGATCTGCATCGAGGTACTTACGGTCGAAATCGAGTGCACTGTAAAAGGCCAATATCTGATGGGCCTTGGTCATTTCTTGTTGAGCTGATTCATGGTGGTGTTTATCCCTGCCAATCCGAAGCTTTGGCACATCTTGACGGCATGTTCTATAAGTGCAGGTAGGTCTAGCGCCTCGTCCTTGTTCCATTCGCCGAGTACATAGTCTACCTGACGTCCTTTGGGAAAGTCGTCGCCTATACCGAATTTAAGTCTGGGGTAATCGTTGCGACCAAGTTTGGCTTGAATGTCTTTTAGGCCGTTGTGTCCGGCATCTGACCCTTTGCCCTTGCGGAAGTGAACCGAAAGGAATGGCTAAATCGTCAACGACAACTAACACATTTTCTATAGGGATTTTCTCTTCCTGCATCCAATAACGAACAGCAATACCGCTAAGGTTCATGAAGGTGGTGGGCTTTATGAGCCTAAAGATTCTGCCTTTGATTCTAGCCTCTGCAGTCATTGCATAACGCCCAGGTTCAAAAACAACATTGGACGCCTTCGCGAAGGCGTCCAATGTCAAAAAACCAATATTGTGACGGGTATTTTCATACTCGGCTCCGGGATTACCCAAACCGACAATGAGGAACTTCTTCATACCCGTTAAGGTACAATTTATTCAGCAGCAGCTTCAGCTGGAGCTTCAGAACCTTCCTCTTCATCATCGTCCTCGTCAACGGCACCACGTGCTTTCTTAACGGTAACAATAACAGCTGTATCAGCATTTAGAATTTCAAAACCTTCTGAAGGCACATCGCTTACACGGATCGACTTACCAATTCTTAGGTTAGTAATGTCTAGCTCGATGCTTTCTGGGAACTGACCTGGGATTGCACGAACAGAAAGCTGACGCAAAATCGTCTTAAGCTTACCACCGTTCAATACACCACGTGCTTGACCGTGAAGAACTACTGGGATATTCATAGTCACTGCCTTTCCATCTACCAACTGAATGAAGTCGATGTGCATCAACTGATCAGTAACAGGGTGGAATTGGATGTCTTGAATAACTGCCTCTACAGTAGTATCTCCCACTGTGATTTTTGCAGTCTTTGCTTCCGCAGTGTATACAAGTCCTCTAAATGCTAGAGT
>CBFHHP010000026.1:2843-27626 GCA_965655745.1 uncultured Schleiferiaceae bacterium | reverse complement strand
TTCTTGTGGAGCAACAAGCCAGAGCCGGGTTCTGATATCATCACTTTGCTGGCGATTAAGACCAACCGCGAAGGCACGCCGGAACTAGACGGTGGTGTCATTGTTGATGCACGTCCAGATCTTGACGAGTACAACCGCAACATTGTAACCATGGCTATGAATGGCTCTGGTGCACAAAAATGGCAACGTCTTACTGCAGAAGCAGCAGCTCAAACGCCGAAGCGTTCTGTGGCAGTAGTTCTAGATAACTATGTATATTCATACCCTCAGGTACAAAATGAAATTGCAGGCGGTCGCACTCAGATTACTGGTAACTTCACTGCTGAAGAAGCTTCAGATTTAGCAAACATTCTACGTGCCGGTAAGCTTGATGCTCCAGCGCGCATCATCCAAGCGGACGTTGTAGGTCCATCTTTGGGTAAGGAGGCTATCTCAGATTCTATCAACTCATTCGCCATTGCGCTCGCATTGGTATTGTTGTACATGTACTTCTACTACAGCGGTGCAGGTTTGGTTGCAAACTTGGCACTTTTGGTGAACATGTTCTTCATCTTCGGTATCCTCAACAGCTTTGGTGCGGTATTGACGCTTCCAGGTATGGCAGGTATCGTATTGACGATCGGTATGGCGGTTGATGCAAACGTGATCATCTTCGAGCGTATTCGTGAAGAGTTGCGCCTTGGTAAAGGTATTCGTGCTGCCCTCGTTGACGGTTACAAGAACTCGAACAGTGCGATTATCGATGCAAACGTTACTACACTTATTGTAGGTGTCATTCTATATTCTTTCGGTACGGGTCCAATTCGTGGTTTCGCAACCACGCTAATTATCGGTATCCTAACTTCATTGTTCTCTGCACTCTTTATTTCACGCGTAGTGTTTGAGAGCCGTTTGGGTAAAAAGAAGAACGTGGCCTTCTCAACGAAGACTACTGAAAATTGGTATACCAACATCAACTTTGACTTCTTGTCGAAGCGTCGTTTGGCATACATCGTATCGTCTATCGTAATCGTGATCGGTTTGGCATCTCTATTTACCAAAGGTCTAAACCTTGGTGTAGACTTCGTAGGGGGTCGTTCGTTCCAGGTACGCTTTGACCAAAGTGTTGAGGTAAGCGATGTAGCAGAATCCCTGAGCGAAGTATTGGTAGATGTAGAAGGCAACGCCTTTACGCCAGTGGTTAAAACATTGGGTGAGTCAAACCAGGTAATCATTACTACAAACTACCGTATCGGTGAAACCGGTCCAGCAGTTGACGAAGACATCACGAACAAGCTTTACGCTGGTGTGAGCGAATTCTTCTTGGAAGAAATCTCACGTGAAGATTTCTTTACTGACGAGACGGAAGAAGCAATCGGTTTGGTAGGTTCGCGTGTTGTTGGACCAACCATTGCAGATGATATTAAGACGGGTGCTGTATACAGTATCATCTTCTCGCTCATCGTAGTATTCTTATACATCTTGGGTCGATTCCGCAAGTGGCAGTTCTCTTTGGGTGCTGTAGCAGCACTATTGCACGATGTATTGTTTGTATTGGGTCTGTTCTCTATACTAGACGGTGTATTGCCGTTCCAGTTGGAGGTAGATCAGGCATTCATTGCAGCCATTCTAACGGTAATTGGTTACTCGTTGAACGATACCGTAGTTGTATTTGACCGTATTCGTGAAAACATGGGAAGCCGCAAAGGGAACTTCGAGGCAGGGGTGAACAAATCGTTGAACCAGACCTTGAGCCGTACGTTCAATACTTCTTTGACAACGTTCTTCGTACTTCTCGTGATCTTCTTATTCGGTGGTGAAGTCATCCGTGGTTTCATGTTCGCACTTCTTGTAGGTGTCCTCGTAGGTACTTACAGCTCATTGTTCATTGCTACTCCAGTAATGTTCGATGCGTCGAAGAAGAAATAAGAAAATTGATATTTTAAAGGAGCCCCGTTGCGCGCAGCGCAACGGGGCTTTTTGTTTAAATTTGCCTCATGTCACATACATTCCTTTTATTTAACATCAGTGGAGGTGAGTTCATACTCGTTGCATTGATCTTTTTGCTCCTCTTCGGGCCAAAGCAAATCCCAACGATGGCGAGATCGGCAGCAAAAGTCATTAAGCAGGTTCGCAACGCCACGAATGACATCAAAAGAGAAATTATGGACAGCGCGGAGGATCAAAAATTGACCGAAGTGAAAAAGACCATTGAAGAAGGTCGCGATGCTTTTAAAGAAGTGACCGATTCCATTAAAAGAGGCACCAAGATTTGATCGCATTATTTCTCCTTGGCGGATTCGCCCTGCTCCTTGTCGGTGGAGAGTTTCTCGTCCGAGGCAGTGTCGGTATTGCACTAAAGCTTCGTGTTTCTAAGGTAGTCATTGGATTGACCTTGGTAGCTTTTGCTACAAGTGCCCCAGAGTTGCTCGTAAGTGTCGTAGCTGCAACTAGAGGAATTAGTGATATCGCTTTGGGAAATGTCATTGGCTCTAACATCGCGAACATAGGACTCATTTTAGGGCTCACGGCTTTGGTCTTTAAAATGAAAGCGGTTCGCATGCATTACCGGAATGATTGGCTGTTCCTGCTCTTGGCTAATGCACTATTAGCGGTATTCCTGTTTTACGGCGGAATTACTACAGGACAAGGTTTGTTACTTGTTGCCCTTCTTGTGGGGTACAACATTCAAAAGATTCGCTCCGCACGAAGAAATCGCAACCTTGCCATCGGTGAAGAAATCGAAGAGATTCATCTTCCGGTATGGAAAGGAGTTACTTTGCTCATCGTCGGGGCGTTGGGCCTTTCCTTTGGCGCAAAATTCTTCGTCAGTGGAATTAGCGCCCTTGCCATTCATTTTGGTATGACGGAGCGATTTGTGGCGGTAACCATGGTGGCTTTTGGCACGAGTGTTCCAGAATTGGCCGCAAGTTTCATGGCCGCACGAAAGGGAGAAAGTGATATCGCTATCGGAAACATCATCGGATCGAACATCTTTAACATCTTATCGGTGTTGGGCTTTACTGCTCTTGTTCAGCCCATTACCCTCCAAGATGCCGCGATCTTTACGTTTGATTTTCACGCTTCCGTATTCTTTACATTGTTAATAATTCCACTGATGAGTCTCTTTACAAAGGACCGATTGGATAGGTTGGAAGGGGCATTGTTGCTAGGTTTTTACCTAATCTTTATTTCATCCTTATTTTTTTAAGGGGTCGCCCGGCAAATAGTTAATAATTTTTTATTGCACCCCTCCTTTTTAGGGGGTATCTTTGACGCAAATAAAAATTCAACCACATGCCAACGGTAAGATTTCTAGCACTAGAAGAAACAATGGGGCGTAAGCCACAGCACTTCGAAGCACCTGGAACAAGAGTTTCAGAATACTTCGGTTCTCGCGTTTTCAACAGAAAAGCAATGCGCGAATACATGACTTCAGAGGCCTTTAAGGCTGTTATTGACGCGATGGACAACGGTACCAAAATCAACCGCAACATTGCCGATCAGGTAGCTGCAGGTATGAAAGCTTGGGCTTTGAATTTGGGTGCCACGCATTACACACACTGGTTTCAGCCACTTACTGGCACGACTGCTGAAAAGCACGATTCTTTCTTTGAGCCTACTGGAAACGGTGAGGCGATTGAGAAATTCTCAGGCGGTATGTTGGTACAGCAGGAGCCGGATGCATCTTCTTTCCCGAACGGTGGTATTCGTAATACCTTCGAAGCACGTGGTTACACAGCTTGGGATCCTACGTCACCAGCTTTTGTTTTTGGAAGCACTTTATGTATTCCTACGGTATTCGTTTCTTACACAGGTGAGGCACTTGATTACAAGACCCCTTTATTACGTGCACTGCAAGCAGTAGATACCGCTGCAACCGCAGTATGTAAATACTTCGATAAGAACGTAACAAAAGTGAACGCAACCCTAGGTTGGGAACAAGAGTATTTCTTGGTAGACGAAGCATATTTTGCGGCTCGTCCAGATTTACAATTGGCAGGTCGTGCTCTCGTGGGACACGCACCAGCGAAAGGCCAGCAGTTGGACGATCACTACTTTGGTTCTATTCCAGAGCGTGCGATTGAGTTCATGAAAGAATTGGAGTACGAAAGCCGCATCTTGGGTATTCCAGTAAAAACTCGTCACAATGAGGTGGCACCAGCACAGTACGAATTTGCCCCTGTATTTGAAGAGGCAAACGTTGCAGTAGACCACAACTCATTGTTCATGGACCTCATGGAGAAGGTGGCACGTCGTCACAACTTCCGTGTACTGTTGCACGAAAAGCCGTTTGCAAACATCAACGGTTCAGGTAAGCACAACAACTGGTCGTTGGCAACAAACACTGGTGTAAACCTTTTGGCTCCTGGATCTACTCCAATGAGCAACTTGATGTTCTTGACGTTCTTCATCAACAGCATCAAGGCGGTATACCGTCACGCAGATTTGATTCGTGCTTCTATTGGTTCAGCAGGTAACGAGCACCGTTTGGGTGCAAACGAAGCTCCACCAGCAATTATCTCAGTTTTCATCGGTCAGCAACTAAGCGCTGTTTTGGACCAATTGGAAAATGTTAAGGGCGGTAAAATGACACCTGAAGAGAAGACAGATCTGAAATTGAACGTAGTAGGTAAAATTCCAGATGTACTTCTAGACAACACAGATCGTAACCGTACTTCACCGTTTGCCTTTACAGGTAACAAGTTTGAGTTGCGTGCGGCAGGTTCTGCTTCAAACTGTGCACAGCCAATGACTGTATTGAATGCAGCGATGGCAGAGCAATTGATTGAATTCAAAGCTGATGTAGATGCACTTATCGAGAAAGACGGATTGAAGAAAGACGAAGCCATCTTTAGCGTATTGAAACGTTACATCACTGAGAGTAAAGCGATCCGCTTTGAAGGTGATGGATACGGTGATGCTTGGAAGGAAGAAGCTGCAAAGCGTGGTTTGAACAACGAGCCATCAACGCCACGTGCACTTGATGCATACGTAAGCGAGCAGACTTTAGGTATGTTCGAAGCTATGGGGGTAATGAGCCACCGCGAGGCAGAGGCACGTCATGAGATTTTGCTCGAGTCGTACTTCATGAAGATTCAAATCGAATCACGTGTTCTTGGTGACCTAGCAGGTAACCACATTGTTCCTACAGCAATTAAGTACCAGAATACATTGATTGACAACGTACAGCGTTTGAAGGAGATCATGGATGCGGATACCTTCGCAAGTGTTGCAAAAGAGCAGCTTGAAATGATCAAAGAAATCAGTGCTAGAATCTCTAAGATTTTGTCTTCGAAAGATGCTATGCTTCAGGCTCGTAAAGATGCAAATGCGCTTGAAGATGTACGCGAGAAAGCAATCGCTTACTACGATAACGTGAAGCCTTACTTTGACGTTATCCGTTACGAAAGCGATAAGCTAGAATTGATGATTGACGATGAGCAATGGCCAATGCCGAAGTTCCGTGAAATGCTTTACACGCGTTAATTCAAATTTCAATTGAAATTATACTTTAGAGAAACCCTGCTTCGGCGGGGTTTCTTTTTTTATTTTGGCTATATTGGGAACGCTTAAACACTAGAGTAAAGTTCTAATGCAAATACGCAGATATTTTCTAATTGTTGCTGCCATGATCGCCATGCCTATGGCAATGGTAGCGCAAGATGCCGACACTGAGGATGTTGAGATTGAAATTCACAAGACCACTAAAAAGGCCGACGAATACTTTGAGTCAAAGGAGTATAGCACAGCTGTAGAGGTATACGCTAAAGCCTATTCTAAGGAAAAAAGCCGCGAGCAAAAGCAGCGTATTTCCTACAATATGGCAGAATGTTACCGTAATACAGGGCAGTTCAAGAGAGCGGCTAGCTACTACATGCGTGCTCAAAAATTAGGCTATGGCCCCAAAGCTGCTCTCGGTTATGCAGAGATGCTTCAAAGCCAAGGTGAGTATGAAGATGCAATAGTGGCTTATGAAGAATATAAAAAGTTTACCGCCTCAGATCCACGAGCAGATGAAGGTATTCAGGCATGTCGTCAAGCGTCAAATTGGATTGAAACAGGATCCCTTTTCTCCTTAGACAATGCTAAAGATTTGAATTCAAAAAAATCGGATTACGCCATTGCTTTTGCGGGAAAGCGCGGGAAAGAGGATCTTACTTTAATGGTAAGCTCGATGAGAGATAATTCTACCGGCAAAAAAGAAGATGGCTGGACAGGTCAGCGTTTTTCAGACATTTATGTGATTGAAGGTCAGAAGAAAAAAGGCAAGCGAAAGAAAGGTAAAGAAGCAAATGCCAATGACGAGGTAGTTTGGGGTGACCTTGAACCCATGAGTGAGGTAATCAATACCAAGGACCACGAGGGTGTTGTAGCTTTTGACTCTAGAGGAAAAACTATGTATTTCACCAAATGTATGAAGGTGAAGAACGTAAAGCTAGGGTGTGCCATATACACGACAAAGAAAGTAGGTCAAGATTGGGCCAACCCTGAACCTGTAGTAATTGCAGTAGACTCCAATGCTTCGGTAGGTCATCCGGCGTTAAGCCTTGATGATAAAGTCTTGTATTTCGCCGGTGAATTATCCGGAGGTAAGGGGGGCAAAGATATTTATATGACCACCTATGACAGAAGACGTAGGGAGTGGAAGCAGCCTACATCGCTTGGTATAAATACCTTCGGTGATGAATTGTATCCGTACGTTCATGGTGATGGATATTTATATTTTTCCTCAAACGGTCGCCCGGGAATGGGGGGATTTGACTGTTATCGAGTAAAGTTAGATGATGAAGGTCAGCCAATTGGTGATGTCGAAAATATGTTGAGCCCAATAAACTCTGAAGGCGATGATATCGCACTGCGCTGGGTGCCTGGGGACAACACACGCAAAGGTTTTGTGGTTTCCAACAGAAAAGGCACGCGTGGAGAACACGATATCTGGTATGTGACCGAGTGGACAAAACAGTTTGTTGCGAGCGGTAAAGTAGTTAGTTCAAAAAGCGGTAAGCCAATTAAGGATGTGACAATTGAGGTAAGTAATAAGCAGGGCGAAACGTTTTCAATTACTACCGATGCAAATGGTAATTTTTCCATTCCTAAAGGTCGTTTGGAAGAAAATAAAGCCTATAAGCTCAACATGAATCGTAAAAGATTTTTAAATGCTATTGGTGATATCAATACAGAGAATTTATCTCTTTCGGATTATTCAAAGGTTAAAGAGGATCGGGAATATGTTAAATCGTATAATCTTACCCTTAAAATGGATCCGATTGAAGTTCCTATTGTACTTCCTAACGTGTTCTTCGATCTTGCTAAATCTGATTTGCGCGATGAAAGTAAAGTTGCCTTAGACACCGTATATAATATCCTTCAGCGCAACCCTACGATTACCATTGGTTTGCGCTCGCACACTGATTATAGAGACAGCGACGCAAAGAACCAAGCGCTTTCTCAATCACGCGCCCAGAGCTGTGTGGATTACCTCATTGAAAAGGGCATCCCTGCAGACCGTTTAACCGCTGTAGGTATGGGTGAAGGTGAGCCATTTACTATTCCAAACGGATACACCGGTTATGGAGCAGATAAATTCAAAGAAGGAGACAAGCTGACTGAAAGCTTGATTAAAAGGTTAGATAGTGACGATCAAGAGATTGCCAACCAAATTAACCGTCGCACGGATTTTAAGGTGCTTTCAGATGATTATGTACCATCTGCACCAGTTGCTTCTGCAGATGGTCAGGAGGCCATGACACCAGTGAAAAAGAACGAGAACCCAATTGGTCAAACGATTACTCTAGGACCCAAAGACCGCTCACTAGGCAAGATTGCCATGCAGAACGGTATGAACGTAGTAGAGTTGAAGAAATTGAACGCCGGGTTGCGCGGTGCCCGTCCAATGCCAGGAATGGTACTTAAGATTACTAAGAATGGTGATTACACAGAATTTGACGCAACGCACTACCAAGTGCAACGTGGCGACCAACTTCGCTCTATTGCTAAGAAGGTTGGTTCAGATGTGAAGACATTGAAATCGTTGAACGGTATTAAGAACGATTCAGAGTTAATCATTGGGTCTTGGATCCAGACTAAGTAGATAACTCCTTGATAAAAGAGAAGCGCGCACGGGTCCCCCGTGCGCGCTTTCTCGTTATTTTTGCAGCACTATGAGTAATAATTCAGACCGTTACACCGGCAGAGGTGTGAGTGCACAGAAAGAAGATGTGCACAATGCCATAAAAAACATTGACAAGGGACTCTTCCCAAAGGCCTTCTGTAAAATTGTCCCGGACTATTTAACCGGTGATTCAGACTACTGTCTAGTGATGCACGCCGACGGAGCAGGAACCAAGAGTTCATTGGCCTACATGTACTGGAAGGAGACAGGTGACCTTAGTGTATGGAAAGGCATTGCTCAGGATGCGTTGATTATGAATATCGACGATCTTCTTTGTGTTGGCGCCACCGAGAACATCATGCTCAGTTCTACCATTGGACGAAATAAAGGGTTAATTACTGGCGAGGTATTAAGCGCGATAATCGGTGGAACCGAGGAGCTTCTTGAAGAATACCGTAAGCACGGTATTGATATTATCAGCACTGGTGGTGAAACTGCCGACGTGGGTGATTTGGTGCGCACGATAATCGTAGATAGTACAGTGGTTGCGCGTATGAAGCGCTCAGACGTTGTAGATAACGCGAACATTAAAGCGGGCAATGTGATCGTTGGTTTGGCGAGCTATGGTCAAGCAGCCTATGAAAGCGAATACAACGGCGGTATGGGGTCTAACGGACTTACTAGTGCGCGTCATGATGTGTTCTCAAAAGAATTGGCGACAAAATACCCAGAAAGCTTTGATCCAGCAGTACCTGAGAATTTAGTGTACACCGGAACAAAAAGCCTAACAGAGCCAACAGAAACAGATCTCGATGCTGGAAAACTAGTTTTAAGCCCGACTCGTACGTATGCACCAATCATAAAACAGATCTTGGATAAATACCGCGGTCAGATTGACGGTATGGTACACTGTTCTGGGGGTGCACAAACGAAGATTTTGCATTTCTTGGAAAAGGGACATGTGGTAAAAGACAACTTATTCCCAATTCCTCCATTGTTTGAATTGATTCACCAAGAGAGCGGTACCAGTTGGGAAGAGATGTACCAAGTGTTCAACATGGGACACCGAATGGAGCTCTATGTAGATCCAGCGATTGCTGAAGATATCCTCGCAATCAGCGAGAGTTTTGGAGTAGAAGCACAGATCGTAGGGCGTGTAGAAGAGAGCGCAGCAAAAGAGCTGACTATAACGAGCGAGTTTGGAACCTTTAAATACAGCAAGTAATGCTAGATAAGCTCAACGTAGTCTTTCAGCGTTACAATGAGGTGAATGATCTCATTATTCAACCGGATGTGATTTCCGACAGCAAGCGCTATGTGAAATTGAACCGTGAATACAAAAACCTGAAGCCCCTAGTTGATGCTAGAGAGAAGTACCTCGAGCTTAGCAGCAGAATAGAGGAGGCGAAAACGGTTTTAAAAGAAGAGAAAGACCAGGATTTCCGAGATATGGCCAAAATGGAGCTCGATGAGATCGAGCCTGCATTCGCCGAACTCGAGGAGGAAATCAAAATCTTACTGATACCCAAAGATCCTGAGGACGATAAGAATGCATTGGTTGAAATTCGCCAAGGTGCGGGTGGTGACGAAGGTGCCATTTTCGCCGGTGATTTATTCCGTATGTACCAACGATACTGTGAAGGCCGCGGTTGGAAGGTTGAGGTGATTTCTATGAACGAAGGAACCGCCGGAGGCTTTAAAGAAGTTTCTTTTGAGGTGAGCGGTGAATCGGTTTACGGAATTCTAAAATACGAGAGCGGGGTACACCGCGTACAGCGCGTTCCAGCCACTGAAAGCCAGGGTAGGGTGCACACATCTGCAGCATCTGTAGTCGTTCTTCCTGAAGCGGAAGATGTAGATGTCGATCTTGATATGAAAGATGTCAAAAAAGATACCTATCGCGCTCAGGGTGCGGGTGGTCAGCACGTCAACAAAACTGAAAGTGCAGTGCGTTTGACGCATTTACCGACAGGAATTGTTGTAGAGTGTCAAGACGGACGATCACAGCACAAGAACTACGAGCAAGCTTTGAAGGTGCTTCGTTCGCGCATGTTTGACATGGAATTCAAGAAAAAGCAAGCAGAACAGGCTGCAAAGCGTAAGACCATGGTAAGTACTGGCGACCGTTCCGCGAAAATTAGAACGTACAACTATCCACAAGGAAGGGTAACCGACCACAGGATAGGTTTGACGACCTACAATCTTAATGATGTAGTAGGTGGAGATATTCAGAAGTTTATTGACGAACTTCACATGGCGGAGAATGCCGAGAAGATGAAGGAAGGAACAGATATCATTTAAAATGAATAAACAAGCACTCATAGCTCAGATTGAGAAAAAGAAAAGCGTACTCTGCGTAGGACTTGATACGGACATCAATAAGATTCCAGAGCATTTATTGAGTGAATCTGATCCAATTTTCGCCTTCAACAAAGCCATCATTGATGCTACAGCGGACTATGCCGTGGCCTATAAACCCAACATTGCCTTTTACGAAAGCATGGGTGTGAAGGGCTGGGAATCCTTGGGAAAAACCATCGATTATTTGAATGACAGCTATCCAGAGATTTTTACCATTGCTGATGCGAAACGAGGGGATATTGGCAATACATCAAAGATGTATGCCGAAGCGTTTTTTAACGCCATGGCCTTTGATAGCGTTACCGTAGCCCCTTATATGGGTGTGGATAGTGTAAGTCCCTTTCTAGCCTTCGAAGATAAATGGGTCATTCTCTTGGCATTGACATCGAATCAGGGTGCATTCGATTTCCAGCTCACTGAAAATACCGATGGCGAAGCATTATTTGAAAAAGTGGTTAAAAAGGCACAAGAATGGGCTACCCCAGAGCAACTTATGTTCGTTCTAGGAGCCACTAAAACTGAGTTTTTAGAGCGCGTAAGAAAGGCAGCTCCAGATTCCTTCTTCTTAGTACCTGGTGTTGGTGCTCAAGGCGGCTCATTAGAGGATGTGCTCACAAAAGCGACCAATAAAGATTACGGAGTTCTAGTAAATTCTACCCGCGGTATTATTTATCAAAGCAAAGACAAAGATTTTGCCGAAGCTGCACGACGCGCTGCGCTTGAGTTGCAGCAAGAAATGCAACGAATTCTCTTCTAGTGTGCGCTGAGTCACACCCCTTCTGTTAGAGCCTGACTAAGTTTGATGTATCAAAACGAAGTCATGGAAATAATAGGATATATAGCATCTATTTTTATTGGGATATCATTAGGCCTCATCGGAGGTGGAGGTTCTATTCTTACCGTACCAGTTCTTGTTTACCTTTTTGGTGAAAGTGCCGAGGTAAGTACAGCGTATTCATTATTTATTGTTGGTGCGACCGCATTGGTCGGTGGTATTCGCAATGCGGCTATGGGTAATGTTAACTACAAAACAGCTGTAGTTTTTACCATTCCGGCATTTATCGCAGTTTATCTGACAAGAGCATATCTAGTTCCTGCTATTCCGTTAGAAATAATGGCCGTTGGATCATTTACACTGACCAAAGATATCGCTATTATGGTATTCTTTGCATTAGTAATGCTTGCAGCCTCTGTAAGTATGATCCGCAACAAGCGCAAGGATAGTGAAGATGACGACGACGCTGAACCACAATTCAACATTCCAGCAATTATTGCTGAGGGTGCTGTCGTTGGTGTGTTAACGGGAATTGTTGGTGCTGGTGGAGGATTCTTGATCATCCCTGCACTTGTCGTCTTTGCGAAACTACCTATGAAGAAAGCGGTTGGTACTTCATTGCTCATTATTTCTGCAAAGAGTTTGATTGGCTTTATCGGTGATGTTCAAAGACCAGATCTACACATTGATTGGACATTACTATTAACGGTCACAGCCATTGCTATTGTAGGTATCTTTGTAGGTATCTATCTGACCAAGTTTATTGATGGTAAGAAGTTGAAAAAAGGATTTGGATGGTTCGTGTTAGTTATGGCCGTCTACATCATATTGAAACAAGTATTATAATATTTTAGAACTATAAAATTCACAGACATGATTGTAGAACAGATTTACACAGGATGTTTGGCACAAGGTGCTTACTACATCGCTTCTAATGGTGAAGCGGTGGTAATAGATCCCTTGCGCGAAGTAGGACCATATATTGATCGCGCAGAAAAGGACGGCGTTAAAATCAAGTATATTCTTGAAACTCACTTCCACGCAGATTTTGTTTCCGGTCACTTAGACTTGGCAAAAAAGACGGGTGCAACAATTGTATATGGCCCGCTTGCAAATCCTAAGTTCGATTGTAAAGTAGCCGAGGACGGTGAGGTATTGAAAGTAGGTGATGTTGAAATCCATGTGCTTCACACGCCAGGTCATACGATGGAAAGTACCACCTATTTGTTGAAAGACGAGAGCGGTAAAGACCATGCTATTTTCTCAGGCGATACCCTGTTCTTGGGAGATGTAGGTCGTCCAGATTTGGCGCAAAAGGCTGCTACCATGACGCAAGAGCAATTGGCTGCAACACTCTACAACTCATTGCGCACCAAAATCATGGTGCTTGCAGATGATGTTATTGTTTATCCGGGGCACGGTGCTGGTTCATCGTGTGGAAAGAACATGTCGAAAGAAACTGTGGGTACTATTGGCGAGCAAAAGGCAACGAACTATGCATTGCGTGCAGATATGACCGAGGAGGAATTTATTAAAGAGGTTACGGACGGCTTGCAAAAACCACCGGCCTACTTCCCAGAAAATGTACGCTTGAATAAAGTTGGATACGAAAGCTTGGATACCGTAATGGACCGTGCTATGACGCCAATGAGTCCTGAGGCCTTCGAAGCTGCTGCGAATGAAACAGATGCTTTGATTCTCGATACACGTCACCAAAGCGAATTTATCCATGGCTTCATTCCTCAATCCATCTTTATAGGCATCAAGGGAAGTTTCGCAATGTGGGTAGGAGCGATGATTCCTGATATTAATCAAAAGCTCCTTGTCGTTGCAGATCCTGGTATGGAAGAAGAAGTTTTAACTCGACTTTCACGTGTAGGTTACGATCAAACTATTGGATTCCTTGAAGGTGGATTTGATGCATGGAAAAGTGCAGGTAAAGAAGTTGATTCCCTAGAACAAGTTACTGCTGAAGAATTATCCGCAATTGAGGGCGCTACAATCGTTGATGTTCGCAAGAAAGGAGAGTACCTTAGTGAGCATGTGGAAGATGCAATTAATGTTGAATTAGATTACATCAACGACCAAATGGCTTCTGTACCTCAAGAGGGTACCTTCTACATTCACTGTGCTGGTGGCTATCGTTCGGTAATTGCAGCCTCTATTTTAAAAGCTAGAGGATACCACAACATGGTTGATGTTGCTGGAGGTTTCGGCGCAATCAAGAATACCTCATTGAAGGTGACTGATTACGTTTGTCCTTCAACATTGTAACTAAGACTAATTAGAACAGAAAGCCGCAGGCTATTTGACCTGCGGCTTTCTCGCTTAACAACCCCTGATCGTTAAATTTAATTATTTGAATCACGAAATTATGGATTGGATTATGCAACCTTGGCCATGGTACGTAAGCGGTGCACTGATAGCACTGATTATGTTTATCATGCTATTCTTCGGGAAGAGCTTTGGCTTCTCGAGTAACTTAAGAACACTTTGTACCATGTGTGGTGCAGATAAATACGCACCCTTTTTTCAGTTCGATTGGAAAACACAGAGCTGGAACTTGTTCTTTTTGATTGGTGCTGGATTAGGTGGGTACCTCGCGGCTAACTTTTTGTCTGTAGAAGACTATACGGTGGCTATTTCAGAGAGCACGATCGCAGATTTAAGTGCACTTGGCTTTAGTGCTCCTGAAGGTTTTGTCCCAGCGAGTCAATTTGGATCTGAGGCAATGGGAGAAACCAAAAATATCATCATTCTTGCACTCGGCGGATTGATGGTAGGTTTTGGCGCTCGTTATGCAGGAGGTTGTACTTCTGGGCATGCTATCAGTGGAATCTCAAATCTTCAGCCGGCGTCATTGTTGGCAGTGGTTGGCTTCTTCATTGGAGGTCTTCTTATGACACACGTTTTATTCCCATTAATTTACTAGGCCATGAAGAATATTAAATTTTTAATCGCAGGTACTTTGTTTGGAATCATCATGTTCAAAAGTGAGGCAGCTTCTTGGTATAGAATCCAAGAAATGTTTAGATTCCAAGCATTTCACATGTACGGTATTATTGGTCTAGCTGTAGCATTAGGTGTGCCAATGGTAGCCATCATTAAAGCAAAGAAAATCAAAGATTTTGCGGGTGGTCAAATCGTATTTACGCCTAAGGCTTGGAGTATTCCTCGTTACCTGATTGGAGGAACAATTTTTGGTTTAGGCTGGGCCCTTAGTGGTGCTTGTCCGGGTCCGATTGTAGTAAATATCGGTGCAGGTTATGCAGGTTATGTTATTGTACTGATTGCAGCAGTTTTTGGAACATTCCTTTATGGCTTATTGAAGGATAAACTTCCACACTAAGTCATGGAATACAAGAACTTGCCAGAAAATAGAAAGCAACAGCTCGCGCTAATAATAGCGGGTATGGGTAAGACGGTGTTTGCCGTCTTACTTGGCTTGTTCGCCCTAGGCTTAATCTGGGGGGTAGATAGTAATCTTCCCCCGAAGCAAGTTTTTCCTGAATTGGTTGAGGTAAGTTCAGACGTTCCTTGGGATTATGAAATTTTTAAGGATGTCAGTTTTGGCAATCCTGCAACTACTGAGCAAGTAGCTTATGGTCGAAAGCTAATTATGGAGACAGCCGATCATCTTGGTCCAAATTCGAGTAATCCTTTTGCGGGTAATAATCTTGACTGCAATTCATGTCATTTGGACGGAGGCTCGAAGCCTTTTGCTGCTCCTTTTGTTACAGTGCCAAGCCAGTTTCCTCAGTTTCGCAGTCGTGAAAATAAAGAAGGAACGATACAAGAACGCATCAATGGCTGTATGCAACGTTCGATGAATGGAGAGCCTCTACCGGTGGACTCGGAAGAAATGTTGGCTATGGTTGCCTATATGGAATGGCTGAGTCTTGATAAGCCTAGAGGTGAAAAAGTGGCAGGTAATAAATTCTTGAAGGTAGATTACCCGGATAGAGCGGTTGATCTTCAGCACGGCAAGAAAGTCTATGTGCAGCATTGTACAACTTGTCATCAGGCAGATGGTCAGGGTCAAAGAAACCCAGGAAGCAACACGTATCTATATCCACCACTTTGGGGACCAGATTCCTACAATCATGGAGCGGGAATGCATAGAGTTTTGACAGCAGCACAGTTCATTAAAGGCAACATGCCTTTAGGAACAACTGCAGACGAGCCTTTACTCACTGATGATGAGGCTTATGACGTGGCCGGTTATATCAATAGTTTTGACCGACCATTGAAATCCAATCCCGAAGCTGATTTCCCAGATAAGAAACTCAAGCCTATGTCAACTCCTTATGGCCCATGGGCAGATGATTTCTCCGCATTACAGCACAAATACGGTCCATTCTCTGAGATTGCGGCTTTTTACCAAAAAGAGCACGGCCTGAAGAAGTCGAAATAAATTGTGAAGAAGCTTCTACTAACAGTTTTGCTCCCATTTTTCGTGTGGGGCGAGGGTACCGATTCTCTAAAAGTAGAATTAGGAGCCCGTACTACTTCTTATTTCATGACCACTCAAAATGGTCTCTTTGGCCCATATTCGGACTTGCAAGATTATTATGCTACTGCCTTAGGAGTGGAGATGCTATTGACTGCTCGTAAGAATAATTGGTCGTTAGAAACGGACTTGTTTCTCACTACAAAGGTCGTGGATAATGCCTTTGAAGAGGATGCGTTAACCGGAAAGACCTCGCGTTATGAATCTGGTCTATTCTCAGTAACGAACCGGGAACAAGCGCAGATTTTTATGCCTTCTATAGTAGAGCTGGTTTATCAAAAGAAAGGAGCGAGGTTAGGTGTAGGTAATTTTGCACTTGATGGTTTTTTCTTAAACATGGAGCATGGACGCATGATTCCTTCTACGTTCAGGGGAATCAACTATTCGGTAAAAAATGGTGAAAACAAATTCAAATTTGCAGCGATTAGCCATGTTGGTGCGCGTTCAACTTCTAGTTTTAAGCCAGTTGCTGCTTCACTTTCACAGTACAATCCAGGTTTGGACACTAGCGGCTCTCGGCACGATAAGAGCGAAGTGCAAACGCCAGGGATTCTTTTTGGGAATTACCAATACAATCATGCAATAGGCAGCTGGTACAGTGCTTTAAGTATTGATTATTCTGGTGTTGTCGGCGTTTTTCATACGGTTGTGTTTGATGAAAAATTGGCTCATAACCAGCATCTCTTTGAGCTTCAATTTATCCGTCAGCAAAAATGGGGGAATGGAGGAAATGACGATCCTTATTTAGCCTACTTCCAGCAGCAGCGTAGCCAATTTTACGGCATTAAGTATTCAAATAAAGTAGGCGATGTAGATTATTACGCCGCGGCTTCCTACATAGACGGAAAGGGTAAACTATTATTTCCACGTGAGTGGGGAAGGGAAAGTATCGTCACTTTTCAGGGTAGAGAACGTCAGGAAGGAATGGGAAAGACACTTGCGGTAGTTTTTGGAGCAAAAGGAGAATGGATGCAGGGCAAGGTGCGTCATACTGGTGGAGTGAGTACAGGTATATACACGCGTCCTGAACCCGAGGATTATCTCTACAATAAATATGCTATGCCTAGCAATCAACAGACCAATATTTGGTGGGGGCAACGTTGGAAAGGCAATACGCATTCACTTTTGACCATGCTTGTTTACAAGGTTCCTCTTGGTTCACAGACCATTACTGCTGGACAGACCATTAACAAAGTAGATATGGTCAACTTCAATTTGATCTACCGTTACACATTGCCTAAAATCTAGGCAGTAGTTTTAGGTGAAGCACTTACCTTTATGCTGATGAACAACCCATTCCACAGCCTAAGAAAAGTACTCATCTTGTTCACCTTCATTTTGGCGGGTGGAACTATTGGTTACCGACTTATAGAAGATTTAGAATGGCTACAGGCATTCTACATGGTCATCCAGACTGTCAGTACTGTAGGTTTCAATGAGGTGACTTCTTTGTCAATTACGGGGACTTGGTTTACTATCCTACTTATTGTATCAAGCTTCGGGACCTTTGCCTATGGTGCAGGGCTTCTCGCCCAATTAGCTATCGATGGACGAGTTCGTCATTTTTTAATCACTAAAAGAATTGAACGCAAGGTGGAAAAGTTAGAAGGACATGCCATTGTTTGTGGTTTAGGTAGAAACGGCCGCCAAGTAGTCAGCAAGCTTAAGGCTTATGGCGCCGATGTGGTCGTTATTGAAAAAGACGAACAGCGTGCGGAAGAATTCAGAAACCAATTCGAAAAGGTATTGGTCATTGTTGGAGATGCCACTGACGATTCCACTTTAGAAAAGGTGAACATTGGCAAAGCATCCTCTCTAATCGCGGCCCTTGCATCGGATACAGATAATCTTTTCGTGGTAATTTCTGCCCGTCAACTAAACCCAACGATGACTATTGGTGCACGAGCAAATACCGAGAGCACGGAGCGCAAGCTGTTAGCAGCAGGAGCAACGTATACAGTGAGTCCAAACCTAGTGGGTGGTGCCCATTTAGCGCATAACTTGATGAATCCTGGAGTGATGAACTTCCTTGATCACCTCAGTGTAGGGGGGTCTTCAGCGACAAATATTGAGGAAATTGTAGTTGATGAATTACCCGAGGTGTTCAGTGCGTGTAATATCAAAGATTTGGAGATTCGACAGCAAACCGGATGTACAGTGATTGGATATGTTTGTGAGCAGGGTAATCTTACCGTGAACCCAGCGCCTGATTTTAAGGTGGCACCACATTCCAAATTGTACGTTTTGGGTAATGATGAGCAGATAAAAGAGTTCAGAGCTTGGTTTACTGAAAAGACCAAATAATTTCGCAACCAAACCAAGACGCACAAATGAAGATTCTCTACACAGGCTCAAACGGCTTACTCGGTCAGAAAATTTCGGCAGCAACAACAGGTTACTCCGATCATGCCTTCTTAGCTACAGCAAGAGGGGAGAACAGAACTATAAATCTGGGTACGGCTAATTACGCTTCCATGGACATCACCAAAGCAGAGGAAGTGATGAGTGTAGTTCGCGATTTCAAACCGGATGTGATCATCCACGGTGCTGCGATGACTCATGTCGATCAGTGTGAGCAGAACAAAGAATTGGCGTATCAACTTAATGTGGTGGGTACCCAGAATATGGCCGACGCGGCGGAGGTTATTGGAGCACATCTTGTACATATTAGTACAGACTTCATTTTTGACGGAAAGGAGGGGCCTTATGATGAAAGTGGCATTCCTAATCCGCTGAGCTACTATGGAGAAACAAAGCTTGAGGCGGAGAAAATTGTGCAAGCCTTGGACCATTGGAGCATCCTTCGTACGGTTTTAGTTATTGGTATGGCTGAAGATTTGAGCCGTAGTAATATTGTCTTATGGGCAAAGGGCGCTCTTGAGAAAGGCCAGGCCATCAATGTCGTTGACGACCAATTCCGCACACCCACCCTCGCCGAAGACCTTGCCCAAGGCGCTTTGTTGGCAGCCACGCAGAAAGCGCAAGGCATCTATAACATATCGGGTCCAGACTTCATGTCTATTTATGAACTCGTTGGTCACGTTGCAGAACACTTTGGCCTCTCTATGGATTCTGTAACAAGGGTGGACAGCACGACCTTGAACCAACCGGCAAAACGCCCTCCCAAAACGGGTTTTGACATCACGAAAGCGAAGACAGAACTAGGCTTTAAGCCACACACTTTTAGTGAAGCACTCGCAGTTATTGCCGAGCAAGCAGGATTATAGCTCGCAATTTGCTCCTTGAGCTTCAATCGTTTATTTTCGAGCTTATTCTAAACTAACCTTTAGGTTACATGTCAAACACTACTGAATCTTGGGGTTCCCGCGTCGGACTCATTCTCGCTATGGCGGGTAATGCAGTTGGTCTAGGAAACTTCCTGCGTTTTCCTGTTCAAGCCGTACAAAATGGCGGCGGAACCTTTATCATCCCTTACCTCGTATCCTTTTTGCTCATGGGTATACCTCTTTTATGGGTAGAGTGGGCGATGGGCCGATTCGGCGGTCGTTTCGGCGATCATAGCACACCGTTCATTCTCGATAACATGACCAAGAAGCGTTTCTGGAAATACTTCGGAGTCTTCGGGATCTTCACCAACATGGGGGTTATGGCGTATTACACGTACATCGAATCATGGACGTTGACCTACACCTTAAAATCCCTCAAGGGCGATTTCCTCGGGATGGACCTCGACGGTTTGGACCAATTCTTCAACAACTACGTTGACCTTGGCGCAGGCATCAACTTCCCAGTATGGGCATTGCTCGCCTTCCTAATTACCCTGTCTGTAAATATTTACATCCTTTCACGCGGTCTGAGTGCTGGTATTGAAAAAGTAGCGAAGATTGCCATGCCACTATTGATTGGCTTTGGTGCTTTCTTAGCCATCATGTCTTGGACTACTGGTTCTACAGGACGTTGTTCCGATTGTTCTACCTATGTAGGTTTGAACTATTTATGGCAACCTGACTTTACAACGCTAGCAAATCCTAAAATTTGGCTTGCAGCAGCGGGTCAGATCTTCTTCACTCTTAGTGTGGGTATGGGTACCATTCACTGTTATAGTTCCTACTTGAAGCAAAAAGACGATATCGCGCTTAACGCAATGTCTGCAGGATGGATGAACGGTTTCGTTGAAATCGTATTGGGTTCTGCAGTAGTTATTCCAATCGCCGTGGGTTACCTGGGTCTAGATTGGGTAGTGGATAACGCTGGTTTTATGATGGCCTTTAAAACGATGCCATTCTTATTCGATCAATGGGGCGACGTAATGGCAGTAGTTGCCGGGGTAGCTTGGTTTGGTCTTTTATTCTTTGCAGGTATCACTTCTTCGCTCGCTATGGGTACGCCTTGGATGGGCTTTGTACAAGACGAATTCAATTGGTCGAAAAACAAGAGCGCGTTAATCTTAGGTATCGCCATTTTGGCGATGGGCCTCCCGACCATCTTCTTCTTCGAAAAAGGTGTGTTCGACGAATACGACTATTGGACAGGAACAGTGAGTTTGGTGATTTTTGCTCTCGCTGAGGTCATCCTCTTCGCATGGGTTTTCGGCATGGATAAGGGATGGAAAGAAATCACGGACGGTGCGGATATGACGGTTCCAAGGTTCTACCGCCCGATTATCAAATACATCACACCACTATTCATTGGTATCATCTTCCTGACTTCGATGTTCAAGCCGCTCAACGGTGAATTAAGCGATTGGTCTTCCGCCTTCATTTCGCTGTTCTCTGGGAACGGTTGGCCGTGGGCAAACGATAGTATCATCAACCAGATTTTCCACATCAACACTGGAGTACACTGGATGCAGGACGGTGTCCTCACCAATATGTTCTATATTGATATGAGCCGATTCTTCCTGCTCGCCTGCTTCTTCGCATTGGTAGGTATGGTGAAGGTCGCTTCTAACAAACGTAAAAAAGCAGCACAATGACAACCTCCGCATTAATCATGATCATTCTAACGCAGGGTACAGTTATCGCTGCGACGATTTACTTCTTTAGAAAAGTTTTGAAGGCCCCGCAGAACGCCGAGCCAGATTCTTATTCGGAGAACGACCCGAAATAGAGGAAAATTTTTAGTTACTCACAATAGTAGCTGCAACGTCTTCAGCCATCTAAATTGGATAGGAAAGACAGTAGCCTTGTGAGAGAACAGCTTGAATTAACCGCAATTCTTATATGCATCGCCCTGGTCTCGGGGGTGATGTTTTTGTTTCCTGTAGAAAAGAAGATAGCAGAGCATCAGGCCTTTTTAGAGCTTTGGTGGTCGGTCAATGATTCCTTACGAATCAATAAAATAGATTCAACACATATTTACTCCATGCCCATCTCCGAGGCAACGAAGCGAAGTTTGTGGTTTCGAAGAAAGCGAAATTGGTCCTACAACGACCTTGAAGAATTACACGCTGACCGTTACTTGAAAGAAGACAGCTTATTCTTTGCTTTAGGAACTATCGATTTCTCTGTTCCCACAGCGAGTGCTTCAAGATCAACCGCGACTAAAGCACCTGTTAAAAGAACGCTCCCTAGCAGGCAGTGGACGGCGGTTGATGTAAACACTTGCGATTCTGCGGCTCTAGATGCTCTCCCTGGAATAGGCCCTGCAATGGTAGGCGTGTTATTTCGCTATCGAACGCGTTACGGTTTCATCGCCGATATGGACCATTTTAAATTAAACACGTATTACGGTGAACGCTGGCGACAGGAGTGGGCAACGTTACTGACTATAGACTCTATTCCTCCTCCGAAACTTTCGTTAGAATACTCAACCTTTCAAGAGCTTATGGGCTTTCCAGAGCTGAATTACGCTCAAACCAAAAGAATCTGTTTCTACCGAGAGCGTTTTACAGTGCCTACCTGGAAAGAAATAGTGGAATGGGAAGAGTTTTCTGGAGTAGACACAACTTTTTTACAGTTATATATTTCCAGAAATTAAAAAAGGATGTAATTTTGCGGCCTAACAATTATAAAAGGAGGTGTTACTATGCTCGTAATTAATGTAAAAGATGGAGAATCAATCGAACGCGCACTGAAGCGTTACAAGAGAAAACACAGCTCTACGGGTGTAGTGCGCAAGCTTCGTGCTGATCGTTATCACACAAAGCCGACTGAAGCAAAACGTCGTATGAATATGAAAGCGGCTTACATTCAGTCTTTGCGTCAAGCAGAGGAAGAATAGTAATCTGTACCACGATATATAAGAAAGCCCAACGCCCAGCGTTGGGCTTTTTTTATTAAGTTGCTTTTATGTCCCACTCATCATTCATTGCTTTTGAAGATTACTTGCGTTCAGAAAAACGAGCGAGTGAGAAGACCATTGTTGCCTACAGCACAGAGCTCCGGCGCTGGGCCTCATTTCTTGAAGCTGAATTTGAAGTATCTCCTGAGAAAGCCGTTAGGGCCCACGCGAAGAGGCTTATTGTATGGCGCAGTAAACAAGGCATTAGCAACCGTTCGATCAACAGAACCCTAAGCGCACTGCGTTCATATTACAAATGGTGTGAGCGCACGGGCCGACCACACAACGATCCACTGGGCAGTATAAAAAGCCTGAAAGATCAAAAACGGGTGGTGATGAGTATTCCTCAGAAAGACCTAGAACAATTGGTTAAAGATGAGGCGTTTGAAAACAGCTTTGAAGGCATCCGGGACCAATTCATGTTGTTGCTCTTTTACGGCCTTGGATTGCGAAAGGCTGAGCTTATTGAATTAAAGCAAGAGGACTTTGATTGGTCACGTGGTGTGGTGCGCATTACTGGTAAGCGCAACAAAACGCGTCAAGTACCTATACCCGTAGCTTTGAAACCCTATTATGACCGCTATGTAGAGGCAAGAAAAGAAGTGCCAGTCAAGGTTTCACAAATTTTAACAACTTCTAAGGGCGGAAAGCTATATCCAAGTATTGTTTATAATCGTGTAGTTCATTATCTTCAAGGAACCACGACTGTGGTGGACAAGCATCCTCATACTTTACGACATTCGTATGCCACGCATTTGTTAAATGCAGGAGTCGACATCAACACCGTTAAAGAGTTGATGGGGCACGAGAGCCTAAGCTCAACGCAAGTTTATACGACTAGTACGTTTGAGGAACTTGTTCAAGCGTATAACCGAGCTCACCCTAAGGGCTCATAAATCACAGTACTATGACAGTAAATATTCAGTCTGTTAATTTCAAAGCGGATTCTAAGCTTTTGAGATTCATTGAAGAACGTCTTGACAAGACGAAACTGTTTTTCGACAAAACCATAAATACAGATGTCTTTTTGAAGGTAGATAACAACCATGAGAGGGCAAATAAGATTGTGGAAATGCGCATGTCCATACCTGGAAATGAGATTGTCGTAACCAAAGAGCGTAAATCCTTTGAGGAAGCAGCGAATTTGGTGGTAGAAGTACTGATCCGACAATTAAAAAAACACAAGGAAAAGAAGAAGTAAACTATTTGTGATTCAATTAGTTGAAAATCCCCGTTGAAAGTAGAGGCAGAAAGTCTCTACTTTTTTTTTGAGAAGTATTGTTCGTTTGAATCTCTTTACTACATTTGCAGTCCGTTTGTAAGAGGCGGAAGATCTTTGACATATAAGCCGATATAGCTCAGTTGGCCAGAGCACGTGATTTGTAATCTCGGGGTCGTCAGTTCGAATCTGACTATCGGCTCAAGTTTTATACTTGATCTAAGTGAGAATCAAGTATTACCGGGGGGATACTCAAGCGGCCAACGAGGACGGACTGTAAATCCGTTGGGAAACCTTCGCAGGTTCGAATCCTGCTCCCCCCACAACCGCGGAAGTAGCTCAGTTGGTAGAGCATCAGCCTTCCAAGCTGAGGGTCGCGGGTTCGAATCCCGTCTTCCGCTCAAAGGCTAAGGCCGATGTAGCTCAGGGGTAGAGCGTTTCCTTGGTAAGGAAGAGGTCACGGGTTCAATTCCCGTCATTGGCTCTAAAATTTAGAATCTTTACACTGTTTATATATTTAATAATCGCTAGTCATGGCAAAAGAGAATTTTGTACGTACCAAGCCTCACTTGAACATTGGTACAATTGGTCACGTTGACCACGGAAAAACAACTTTGACAGCAGCAATCACAACTTGTTTGGCGAATGCTGGTTTGTCTGAAAAAAGAGATTTCGATTCAATCGACAACGCTCCAGAAGAAAAAGAGCGTGGTATTACTATCAACACTTCACACGTTGAGTACGAGACGGCTAACCGTCACTACGCACACGTTGACTGTCCAGGTCACGCGGATTACGTGAAGAACATGGTAACTGGTGCTGCTCAGATGGACGGTGCTATCCTCGTAGTAGCTGCTACGGATGGTCCAATGCCACAAACTCGTGAGCACATCCTTCTAGGCCGTCAGGTTGGTATTCCACGTATCGTTGTGTTCTTGAACAAAGCGGACATGGTTGATGACGAAGAATTGATGGAATTGGTAGACATGGAAGTACGTGATCTACTTTCATTCTACGAGTACGATGGTGATAACACTCCAGTTATCCAAGGTTCAGCCCTAGGTGGATTGAACGGAGAGCAGAAGTGGGTTGACACTATCATGGAATTGATGGACGCAGTTGATGCTTGGATCGAAGAGCCAGAGCGTGATCGCGATAAGCCATTCCTAATGCCAATCGAGGATGTATTCTCAATTACTGGTCGTGGTACTGTAGCAACTGGTCGTATCGAGACTGGTGTTGCAAACACAGGTGAAGCAGTAGAAATCATCGGTTTCGGTGACGAAAAATTGACTTCAACTATTACTGGTGTTGAAATGTTCCGTAAGATTTTGGATACGGGTGAAGCTGGAGATAACGTAGGTATCCTTCTACGTGGTATCGAAAAGTCTGAAATCCGTCGTGGTATGGTAATCTGTAAGCCAGGTTCAATCACTCCTCACAGGAAGTTCAAAGCAGAGGTTTATGTTTTGAAGAAAGAGGAAGGTGGTCGTCACACTCCATTCCACAACAAATACCGTCCACAGTTCTACCTACGTACAACTGACGTAACAGGTGAAATTCACCTTCCAGACGGCGTA
>CBFHHP010000026.1:0-2747 GCA_965655745.1 uncultured Schleiferiaceae bacterium | reverse complement strand
CGTGAAATGGTAATGCCAGGTGATAACTTGAGCATCACTGTTGAGCTGATCGCAAATGTTGCTGTTAACACCGGTTTGCGTTTCGCAATTCGTGAAGGTGGTCGTACAGTAGGTGCTGGTCAGGTAACTGAGATCATCGAGTAATACACTCGACTGAATAGCCACAAGGTAGTTAAGGTGCCTCCTTTTTAGGAGGTGCCTTTCTGCCTACATACGGGCATAGTTCAATGGTAGAATAGCGGTCTCCAAAACCGTTGATCAGGGTTCGAATCCTTGTGCCCGTGCAAAGAGATAAAAAGATGAGCAAAATAATTACATCACTACAAGATTCCTGGAACGAGTTTGCGGTAAAAGCAACTTGGCCTTCATTGAGTGAACTACAAAAGAGCACAGTTCTCGTAATCATAGGAACTATCATCTTTTCGCTAGTAGTATTTGGTATGGACAAGGCAATCTCAACAGTGCTTGAGTTTGTGTATTCAATTTTTGGATAATCATGTCAGGTACTGGAATGAAATGGTACGTTCTCCGCACGATTAGTGGTCAAGAACATAAAACCAAGACTTACATCGAAAGGGAGATGGCCCATGCAGGCATGAGCGATCTCGTTGGTCAGATTGTAATACCTATGGAGAAAGTTGTGCAAGTTCGCAACGGAAAGAAGGTCATCAAAGAGAAGACTAGAACTCCAGGTTACATGTATGTTGAAACAACGCTGACAGGTGAGGTAAGTCACATGATTAAGAATCTTCCAAACGTGGTAGGCTTCTTGTCAAATGTAAAAGGTGGAGATCCTTCACCAATGCGTGCATCAGAAGTAAGTCGTCTACTCGGTGAATTAGATAGAGAGGCTGAAAATGCTGCAATGCTGTTGATTCCATTTACAGTGGGTGAGACAGTAAAAGTGATCAATGGTCCATTCAGCACATTTGATGCGACCATTGAGAAAATCAACAAAGAGAAACAAAAACTGGAGGTTACTGTTAAAATCTTCGGTCGCAAGACTCCTGTTGAGTTGAGCTTCACGGAAGTGGAGAAGTTATAATTGATATAGATGTGAGACTATATATAGGTTCGTTTTTCATGCTTCCAACTAGAGAAACGGCCACAACAACAACGCTAAATAGTAATAACAAGAAATGGCAAAAGAGGTTAGTAAAGTAGTAAAGCTTCAGGTCCGTGGTGGCCAGGCTAACCCTTCTCCTCCTGTAGGTCCAGCATTGGGTGCTGCGGGTGTCAACATCATGGAGTTCTGTAAGCAGTTTAATGCTCGCTCACAGGACAAAATGGGACAGGTGTTGCCGGTAGTGATTTCTGTGTATGCAGATAAGAGCTTCGACTTCATCGTTAAGACACCTCCGGCGGCGGTTCAATTGTTGGATGCTGCGAAGATTAAGAAGGGATCATCAGAGCCTAACCGTAGTAAAGTTGCTAAAGTTACTTGGGATGCTGTTCGCAAGATTGCGGAGGATAAAATGGTTGATTTGAACTGTTTTACCGTTGAATCAGCAATGTCTATGATTGCTGGTACTGCAAGAAGTATGGGTATAACTGTTACAGGCGAGAAGCCGTTTTAATTAAAAGTTTGAAGCAATGGCAAAATTGACGAAAAACATGAAAAACGCGCTCGCTAAACTTGAAAAGGGTAAAGTATACTCTGTAAGCGAAGCAGCGACCTTAGTAAAAGAGGTAAACTGCACTAAGTTTGATGCATCTGTTAACTTGGCAGTTCGTTTGGGTGTTGACCCACGTAAAGCAAACCAAATGGTTCGTGGCGTGGTGAGTCTTCCTCACGGAACTGGTAAGAGCGTACGTGTTTTGGCTTTAGTTACACCAGATAAGGTGGAAGAAGCAAAAGCAGCAGGTGCTGATTACGCGGGCCTTGATGAGTTCATCGAGAAAATCAAAGGCGGTTGGACGGACATTGACGTGATCGTTACAATGCCTTCAGTAATGGGTAAGATTGGACCTTTGGGTCGTGTATTGGGTCCTCGTGGCTTGATGCCGAATCCTAAGTCTGGTACCGTTACTATGGATGTAGCAAAAGCTGTAGGTGAAGTAAAAGCTGGTAAGATCGACTTTAAAGTAGATCGTTACGGTATTGTTCACGCAGCGGTAGGTAAGGTATCTTTTGATGCAGCGAAGATTCAAGAGAACGCTGAGGAATTGATCAGAACATTGAACAAACTCAAGCCGTCTGCGGCGAAGGGTACGTACATGAAATCTGTATACATTTCTTCAACAATGTCTCCGGGAATTGCTGTAGATGCTAAGTCAGTTTCATAATCTTAAACGAGGAAAGCATCATGACAAGAGAAGATAAACTTACTCAAATCGAAGAGCTAACAACTATTCTTAACGATACACCGACAATTTACTTGGCGGATATCGCAGCACTAGATGCTGATACCACTTCTAGCTTGCGTAGAGCGAGCTTTGGTAAAGGTATCAAGCTGACAGTGGTTAAGAACACGTTGCTCAAGAAAGCTATGGATGCGTCTGAGAAAGACTTTGATGGTCTTTACGACGTATTGAAAGGAAACACTAGTATTATGCTTGCTGAAGCTGGTAACGCTCCTGCGAAACTCATTAAAGAGTTCCGTAAGAAGAACGATAAGCCAGTTTTGAAAGGCGCTTGGATTGAAGAAAGCGTTTACGTAGGTGATGAAAACTTGGAAATGTTAACTGCAATCAAGTCTAAAGAAGAGTTGATTGGAGATGTATTGACATTGCTCCAGAGCCCTGCG
>CBFHHP010000025.1:27372-27682 GCA_965655745.1 uncultured Schleiferiaceae bacterium | reverse complement strand
TGGCCTCTAGATCAGCTTTTCGGTAATGGTAATTAGTAAAACCGTCAATTCCACGAAGAGCTCCAGGTAGGGATAGGGGGGCATCAATGCCAACGACATTTGGTCTCAAAGGTTCGATTAGTTCTTTAACCCACTTATCAGCATCTTTGTTTTTGGTCGCTTGGTGTACTGAAATAGTACCTTCATTGATAATAGCGGCACAGGTAAAACCAGACGTTTTGCTTCCGTAATCAACTCCGGCTATTACTTCTCCCATTTCCCAAATATTTCTTCAACCCTTTGGATGCGAAAGTCAAAAATATCTTCAAGG
>CBFHHP010000025.1:24913-27362 GCA_965655745.1 uncultured Schleiferiaceae bacterium | reverse complement strand
GGTCCTACCCGCTGTTCGTCGACGAAATAATTAGGTGCATCAACATAAGTAATCTCAGTGGTCCAATTCATTTTAATACCGAACAACGGACTCACTTTATAATTGATGAATAAGCCAGGGTACATTTTCTCAGGTACTTCGCTTAAAATATCGAAGCCCATTTCGCTTGGGGTAATCTTCGATAGGTTACCGGGATTTTGAAAGAAATTCCAGGCTTCTTCGAGTGAAATTGGGATGCGTTGGATACGCTCTATGGTATACATAATCAGGCGTTATTCCTGCTTAACGCAACAATAGAGTAGAGGTTCAGTAAATGAGGTCGAATCTATTAGATTCTTTTCATTTGTTGTTTGATGTACTTGGTCTGTTCAGCTAATACACCTTTGGAGTCGAGGCGTTTAACATCAGTCAAAAGAATTTGAGCCTCTTTTTTACGACGTTTCGTCAAAGCAATGCCCGCTAAATTAAGTTTGGCGAGTGCTTTATCTTGATCCATACGAAGACCAGTGTTTAAGGCTTTCTTCAACAGAGTTTCTGCCTTACCTACCTTTCTTTGAGATTCAATCATCCCCGAGAGTAAGTAATAGTACGCCAACTGGGTTTTAATTAAGCTTTGCTCTGGGTTTTTGATGCCTCCAAGAGCCTTTTCTGCTTTTTCCAGATCTTGCTTACGCATGTGGTACAGTGAGATTAGAATGCGTTCGTTTCTGAAGTAAGTAAAGAGCACAATGGCGGCAGGGAATAGCAATGCAATACCATTGCCAATTTCTCCGTCAATAAAACTGTAAAGCGACCAACCGAAAATTGCCGCCGATACTACTATTCTGATGATTTTACTAAACATGTGCTTACTTTTGAACCACGCAAAGAAACAAAGAAATGGACAGAGTTAATTGGAAATTGATGTCGCTAGAGGAAAAACAAGCATTTTATGCGAAGATTTCTTTGGAACTCAGTGATCACAAACGCCAATTATTCGAACGTAAAATTCAGCACCGTACTCGCCACTTTTCCCTGGCGTTAGAGGATATGATGAAGACTCAAAATGCATCGGCGCTCATGCGTACTGCAGATGCATTTGGTGTTCAACGCGTTGATATATACGATAAGAACGAACGCTTTAATGTGAGCTCTGGGATAAGTAAAGGTGTAGAGAAGTGGTTGGACACTTCATTTTTTAATACCTACAACGAAGGTGGGGTAGAACAGTGGGCAGAATTGCTAAAATCATCTGGGAGAAAGCTATACGTTACCGCCTTAAATGCTAGTGCAAAACCATTACATGACATAGATCCTACCATTCCTGCGACGATTTGCTTTGGAAACGAGCAAGAAGGTGCCTCCGAAGAACTCCTTGAACACGCTGATGAAGTCATTTACATTCCTATGAAGGGTTTTGTAGAAAGTTTTAATGTGAGTGTCAGTTGTGGGATTGTCTTACACCATCTCACCCATAAAATGGAAGAAGCCGGAATTGCTCGAGGTTTGAGTCAAGAAGACGAAATCATAACTAAAATTGATTGGGCTTTAAGAACAATTCCTAACCCGCAACGCTTTCTTTAATCAAGAAAGTATTCAAACTTTCCTTGATCCTGTGCCCAGTCGATAACTTCCCAACGAATTAGCCTGGCCAGAGTTTCAACCGTTCTTCTACGGTCGATAGCCATTACTTTGGCTGCTTTACTTGTGCTAATGCCAGGGTAAACTTTCAGGTAATCTATAAGTTTCCGTTCACTGTCGCTAAATTCTACAGGGCGTTTACTTCGGTTTTCCTGTTCCTGTTTCCATACTTCAATGAGGACGGCGTTGGCGGCAAAATTCTCATCTTGGTCTCTATAGTAGGCAGTCATAGAGTCTAATTCTTCCACCCTATACGGCTTATTATTTCCTTCGAGAATATTTATTTCCCAAACGACTTTTCCATCAATATTGTGTGCGAGAATTTCGGGGTCTACACTCGGCGAAAGGAAAATCTGAGTAGCATTTTCAATCATGTATATGTCGTCCTCATCTTTAACACCTGCAACAACACCATTATCTCTAACTCCTATTAAAAGCCTGCCACCACTGGTATTAGAGAATGCACTAATCGTTCGTGCGATTTTACGGCTATCAGAAATCTTGTACTTGAAGTCTTGATTCTCGTGTTCGCCCTCACGAATGAGTTCTAAGAGGTTTCTTGAAGAATAATTACTATCGAAATCTTTGTACATACAACAGTATTCGTATCTTAATTCTGTGGAGCAAATCATCAATCATAGCGATCCTAGTTTCTTCGAAGAAATCAACTACCTGCTTACACAAAGGCTTGCGGCTCAAAGTGCTTACGAGGATGTACTCGAAATGCTCTTAGAGAAGTTGGAAAGCCATGAAAAAGTTAACACAGATATTGGATTATTGTTGGCCTACGGAAAAGAAGCTTTTGATGAGCAAACCATGACCAGTTCTA
>CBFHHP010000025.1:21188-24814 GCA_965655745.1 uncultured Schleiferiaceae bacterium | reverse complement strand
CAAAAGTTAACACAGATATTGGATTATTGTTGGCCTACGGAAAAGAAGCTTTTGATGAGCAAACCATGACCAGTTCTAGTATAGAATACCTCAAAAACCTAGGCCATAATTCTTCTCAGGTACTGGCAATCATAGAGAAGTTAAGGTATGAATTGCGTCTGCTTGATGATGATCATTTCGAATACAAGTATTCAGTCTTGATTGGCTTTATCGATTTTGTGGTGCAATCTTGGAACAAGCTTAAAGAGATTGAAGCAGTGTATGCAGATGAGCTTAAATATCTAATGAATTAGCTACTTAGTTACGTAAATCACATCTACCAGTGCCTGAACATCACTATTTCTCCCGAACCATTTCGTCTTGAATTCTTCTGAGTATATACGAATGTTGGAGATAGTCACCGAATCACCGTAGATTTTTCTAGCTTCATTCAACATCTTTTCATAGGAAATCAATCCGTCGTGCAGGACTACTTCACGAGTCTGTTCCGCAGCCGTGATTTTATCACTGTAAATGACATCAGGGTAAACCGTTATGGTACCCATATAGGTCCAAGATGTTCCGTAAAGCGCATTAGCAGTGTCGTACAACGAGCGATTAGGACTCGCGCAAGCCACAAGAAGTCCGAGTAATGCTAGTGATAAAGTCTTTTTCATGTCTAGGTTAGCTTTCTTCAAAACTATAAAAAAACAGCCCAGTTGGGCTGCTTTCTAATGAGACTTAATTCGTGCCTGCAATGCTTTTAGACTGATCTTATTTTCTCATTCTATATGGTTCTCTGAAATACCCCTTAAACCAATTTAAGGTTTGGTTAAATTTTAAATGGAATAAAGACTCAAAAACTACTTGAGTTAATAAAATTATGGGGCATTGAGACTAGTTATCGTTTCACTCTGAACAGCCCAAACTATCAATTATTCAATAATCACAATAAGTTTTTTTGCTAAAATTGATTATTTTGATAGAACCAAACCAAGAACCTTTATGGTAAGAGTAAACAAATCAGAGCAAATACTGAAAGGATTACTTTCCATTTATCCTATCAGTCATGACTTCGAAAGAAAAGAACTTTTCACACTTTCCAACGAGTTTGAGATAAAAAACTTCAGTCGTGGGGAACATCTATGGTCCCAAGGTTTGGATAGGGATAATCTTTATTTTATGATTTCTGGTTCATGCGGAGAATACCTGCAGCACGATAGTCAAGAATCATTAATTCGCTTTTACCACGAAGGAAAATTCGCATTTTCTGAGGATATTCTTATTTATGAGGTCCCTTCTGAAACTCGTTGTGTGGCATTAACAGACGCAGTTATTGCATCTTGTCCCAAGCAAGTACTATTGGACGATACTTTAGATAAGGTAGTTGTGGCAAAGTTGCTGAGTATACTGATCAACTTCAGCATGACGGAATACCGAAATACGACTTATGAAATGCTTCAAGCCAGCGGAAAATCTCGGTTACAAGCGGCCATCTCTCAAAGCCCAAATTTGTTGAATATTATACCACGCAAAGAATTGGCCGACTATCTCGGCTTATCTAGAGCTTCCTTGTTCAGAGCATTAAAGTCTTTTGATCATGAAGAGTAATCAAGAAGCTATGCGCGCCTATTTTGAGGCACTTCCGGTCTATACGCCCGCTTTTAAATCAACTGTAGATAGCGTTGTTGCCGCCTTGGGCGATAGTGTTAAAAAGAAAAAGGGTCAGATCGTAGAAGAATTGACCCTTCACAATAAAGATTTCTGGTTTTTAAAGTCGGGATTCCTGAAGGAGATGTATAAGAACCCCATTGAAAAAGAGGATTCGTTGTTCAGCTTGATTCCACCTCTGAGTATTTTTGTGAATGAGGACACATTATTTAATGACCAGCATCCTCAACATTATTATACTACTTACAGGGACGTTGAGTTTATTCGCTTTAAATACGAAGATTTTGAAAGAATCAATGCGAAGCATCCACTACTTCAATTACTCTATCTAAGCGGTACTGCTGAAATTCAAAAAAATAGACGCGCCCGATTGATTATGCTACGGATGCGCAGAACAATTGATAGGGTGGAGTGGGTGAAAACGAATCGTCCAGATTTATACAAGAACATGGACCGTGTGACCCTCGCTCAATATATTGGAGTATCGCGAGCTGGCCTTTATAGAGCCTTTGAGAAGTCTAATAAGTTTCAATTTTGAGACAAAAAGATTCAAAATTGCCTTCTTAATCCTGTTTTTTGCAATAAAATGAATCTATAAAGAGAATTATAGAGTTCATGACGATTGGTCAAGGCTGCATCTTAGCAGTATCAATTTTAAACACAATTAGTCATGAAAACTAAATTATCAATCTTACTTGTTGCACTCGCGACTTCGCTATTTGCACAAAATGTACCTTCCGTAGCTGTATTGGACTTTGATACCCGCGGTTACGACGAAGTAGAACGCCACCAAATCATTCAAAAGCTCACGCTTGAAATGATAAATATGAGTGGATATGAGGTAATAGACAATTACGATATAGAATACATTTCGCAGCGCGATGCGGTTGACTTTACCGGTTGTTTTTCAAGAATCTGTTTGAAAGAACTAGGTGAAAAACTTGATGTTGACTTCATACTAACCGGATCAATGAATTTGCTTGGTGAAAAAGTGAGTACAACGGTTCGTCTTTTCGATGTACAGATGGGTTCATTTGTGAATAGCGCCAATAGAAATTACGTAGATGTACCTAAAAATGATCTTTTAATGGCTGAACTTACTTTAAACGACATGATGGGCGTCGAAAATGATCCTGAGTTAGTGAGAAGAGTCACAATTGCCAATGACTATGAGAACATTTTGAATAATCCGTTTGATAGAACTATTGTTGCTGAAGGTCCTCGTATGGGCTTTGGATTTGTTATTGGAGATAATGCCGCAATCTTAGCGAATCCTGCCGAGCAAGGTGGGTTCGATATGAAAATACCTATGATGTCACAATTCGGTTACCAATTCGAGAAAGCGTATATAACTACGGGCAATTGGCAGGCCTTAGCGGAGTTTATACCTCTTATTAGCGGATTAGAGTCCAATCGATTTGTTCCTAATTTAACGGTATTGAATGGTCTTAGAAACAATAATACTGGGTGGGAATTCGCTTTTGGTCCAACCATAGATTTGAGTAGGACGATTGACGGTAAACTGGATAGTAGAGGAGACCTCTCTGTGTCCACGGCACTCGTTTTCTCTGTGGGAAAAACAATTAAAAGTGGGGAAATGAACTTTCCAGTGAACGCCTACTTCATTCCGCCGAAGGACGGTACTTCGTACCGCTTCGGAATTTCAATGGGGTGGAATGCTTCAGGTAAGAAGCGACTGTTAGATTAACTTTCTAGCTAATTATGTGTTAAACCCGTGTTGGTACAGCCAGCGCGGGTTTTTTCGTTCTACATTTACACCATGAAATTAGCGTACAGCTTTTTTACTGCCTTGGCCTTAATGCCTGCCTTTTCCTCGCTGAATGCGCAAACCGACACCTCGACCTTGCTAGCACCAGTGACAGTGGTCTACAATGAAGATCCAGCTATTGCCATCGTAAAAGACGCCATGAAAGCGCTCAGAAATTATGAGCTACGCCGTCCAGATAATATCAAGG
>CBFHHP010000025.1:19633-21092 GCA_965655745.1 uncultured Schleiferiaceae bacterium | reverse complement strand
AAGATCCAGCTATTGCCATCGTAAAAGACGCCATGAAAGCGCTCAGAAATTATGAGCTACGCCGTCCAGATAATATCAAGCTATATGCTTCGCGGAAAGAAAACGGAAAGGAGCTGCGATTTGAACAAGTTTCCTCGATTTACTTTAATAATACAGTGCCGTATCAAGAGGTCGAGGCATTCAAGGACTATAAGGCTGATCGGGCAGATTTTGGTAACAGTATTCAAGCATCTGCACAGTTTGATTTTAAAACCGATTTTGACCCTACCGATGGTTTAGACGAGGGGACTTTTAAAGAATACCCGCTAACGAATTATAGCAATACAGATTGGACACCTCTACGTCGTGTAGAAAATGCTTTAATTGATGCTGTAGCAATTCCTGGGCTTTTAAGCCAAGGCACTTTCTACAGGACCACGTTCAAGCTCACAGGTGAGTTCGAGGACGAGAGCGATTATTCGTATACTATTTCGTTCGCTCCAAAATCCATGAAAGGATGGAAAGGCACAATGACCGTAGGTGGCGATGACTTCCGAGTACGTTCCATAAAAGCCAGCTATGGTGATTCTTATATTGAGCAAGAATACAGCAGCAGAGGAGCATTTTATACCAAGAACTTTATTTGGCGCTTTTCTAAAACCGAGTATCGGCAGGAGGTCATCAGCGTGAACACTATTAGCAAGCCGAAGAAAAATAGCCCTATGATGGTGGCTTACATCCCTGAGGCTGCCAATTCTGATCCAGATTACTGGCAACAATACCGGAGTAGTGATCCAGAGTTAGATGCATGGACCAGAAAACAAGACAGCCTGATTCGTTATTTAAATTCCGATGAATACCTCGATAGTGCTGATGCTGTATATAATGAGTTTCATTGGTACGAGCCTTTGGTAAGTGGTGTGGGATACAGGAAGCGCAGTAAGGGAACCTTCTTTTACTATAGTCCACTTATAGGTCAGTGGAATTTTGTGGGTATTGGAGGTACAAGATGGACCCCAGCTTTCATAGGCTCTAAGCGATTTTCAAATTATCAAAGTGTTGAGGGGCAATTCGTGCCGAACTACGGCTTCTTAAATAACGATTTGAAAGGTTCATTAGATGTCGAGTACACCTATGCCCCGATGCACAACGGTTCAATTTCCTTAGTCGTCGCAGACGATTATGAACCCATAACTCAAAGTGTAGATTTAGCCGGAATTTTCGCGAGATCAAATTTTATTCGAAAGCAAACTGTTGAAGCCTACCACCGTTATGAGTGGTTTAATGGATTTTACACGCGGTTAGGACTAGAGTATAGTACTCGTTCGAGCATTGAAGGATTACAATTTGCGCAATGGACGAATGATTTGTTTGGTGCTCGAAATCAACCGGCACCCTTCGAAACTTATACTGTAGCACAGCTAGGGATAGAAGTTTTGATTCGTCCGTTCCAGCGTTATTACCTCAAAGGAAGAAGGAA
>CBFHHP010000025.1:0-19534 GCA_965655745.1 uncultured Schleiferiaceae bacterium | reverse complement strand
GGCAGACTTTTGCATCTCCAAGTGTTTATTTGACGGGTTCCTACATTCATCATTTTGACGGTTTCTTTTTGGGTAAGATTCCTGGTTTAAAGAAGCTAGGTTTGGGTACTTCTCTAGGTGCAACTTTCTTATCTGTACCAGATGAACAAATCAACCATTTCGAGTCGTTTCTAGGCTTAGAGAAAAAGGTAAGGTTGTGGGATACTCCAACTCGATTTGGGGTGTATTACTTGTTACAACCCGTGGATGCAGCTGCTGGATTTCGATGGAAAATGAGCATTGATATCCGGGATACCTTCAAAGACCGCTGGAATTGGTAGCCTCATAAATGTAAACCCTTCAGCGGTTATTAAGTAAGTAGTGTTAGTGACGATGCTACTTATCTCATTTACAGAGAAAATCGCCTTTTCATTATTAGTATATTCGCGTGACTTTGTTTTTATGAGAAGTATTATCGCCTTTTTTCGAGTTTTAGGAGTCTTTGCGGTACTTATTGGTGGTATTGGTGCCTTGGTGCTTACGAGCCCTATGGCAAGCAGACGTGCATCCCACAAAATTTACATGAGTTTCAAAGGCATCCTATTGTGGGTGGTGGGTATTAAAGTACACGGACAGAAATTCGATAAAATTGGTCCAGGTCTCATTATTGCTAATCATCGATCTTACTTAGACGTTCTATTCATTCCTACAGAGGAGTTCTTCACCATTGTTGGGAAAATAGAGGTGCGTTCGTGGCCACTTATTGGTTGGGCCGGTCGCGCACTAGGAACCATATGGGTGAAGCGAGAGAGTAAGAACAGCCGTTCACAAACGAAAGAAGCAATTTCTAATGCAGTGAAAGACGGCGAAACGGTCGTATTGTTTCCTGAAGGTACTTCATGGGAGGGCCCGCTGTTATTACCAGTTCGTCCGGGTATGTTTTACGAAGCTGCAGACCAAGGTTTTAAACTTTACCAATGGTCGTTGCACTTCGACGATGCTACCACCGGATTCCCACCAAAGATTCCTTTTGGAAAGCATCTATGGGAATTGTGCAAACGCCGCAATGTAAATGCATACACTGAAGTTCGGGAGCTTCCTATTTCAGGAACAGACGGTACCGAGCTTTGTAATGATGCCATTTCTTGGTGGAACGAAAGTTTGTCCAGACTCAATGAAAAGTATCCGATGCGAAACACTGGCTTTTGGCCGGATGATAGAGTGTTTACTTCGGCCATCTACGAAAGAACATCAGCAGTGAAGGGGTAGGCGAATCTGTCCATATAGGTATGGACTCCTTTGCCATTTACAGCCGAAAGACTGATACGTTGCCTGTTAGGAACACTGTCGCTAATCCTTTGTGTAAAGCTGTTCACACCTACTTTAAGGAGTTTATCGGCATTGTCTAATACTAAGGTGAGCAGTCCAGCACTATTAAATCCTTCAATATTTAAGAGCTCGTTTAATCGCTGCGGTGTAGCGATAACCACATCAGCGCCGAAGTAGATGTTCTCTTTCTGGTTCAAAATATCGGGACCCTTATAGGCAGTCCAGACGCGTAAATCTGTGTGTTTTCCGAGTGCTTCGAACATTTCAAAATATTCATCTGCAACCTCCTTACTTTCAACTAAAATGAGCGTTCGCGCTACATCTTCATAACTCGATTTAAGCATATGTAGAGTTGAAGCAACCACTGCAACGCGAGCTTCACTAGTATCCTCGTATTGCAGCCAGTGATTTTGTCCACTCTTGAAAGCACTTGTCGTTTTAATCTGTGCCGTGGTAAACGGCAGAAACTCTTTTGCTTCTAGTGCTTCGAGGACTTGTTGTTGTAGCTTCAATCTGGGCATTTGCTCATCTTTTGTGCAAAACTACGGGGTCTTTATCAAATGTGAGGTAAAAAACCAATCAAGTTGTACTTTTAGTCGGTAACACAAATGATGAGCATGAAGCTAAAACTAACACTCCTATCAGTGTTGATTTCCTTGGGGTTATCGGCGCAAAAACTTGAGAAAATTGAACCGCCTACGTGGTGGAAGGGCATGAATATGGATACCGTCGAATTTATGGTATACGGTTCTGGCATCCATGAATTGGAAGCTTCCTCAAAAACTTTGAATGTCATCAGTACGATGGCCTTGGAAAGCCCTAATTACCTCTTCGTTACGGCACATATCCCTTCGGATGCAGTAGTAGGTCAGCATAAATTGACCTTTAGAAATACGAAAGGCAGAAAGGTGGGAACTTTACTTGTCGGTATCGAAGCGCGTCGCGCAAAGAGCGCCGAGCGAAAGAGCTTTTCTTCGGCAGATAATATCTACTTGTTGATGCCGGACCGCTTTAGCAACGGGAATACAGCTAATGATAAGGTAAAAGGCATGCTTGAAGGCCCGAATCGTGCACTTAAAGGCGGTCGTCACGGGGGAGACCTAGCAGGTATTGAAAATCACTTGGATTATTTCAAGGAACTGGGCATTACTGCGCTGTGGCTAAATCCTGCGTTAGAAAACAATATGCCGGATTACAGTTACCACGGCTATGCTATGACGGATTTGTATAACGTAGATGCTCGATATGGTACTAATGAAGATTACAAACGACTTAGTGCCAAAGCCAAAGATTTGGGTATAGGTGTAATTATGGATCAAGTGGCTAACCATATTGGTAGCTACCACCGCTGGATGAATGATTTGCCAAGCAGTGATTGGGTCAATCAATGGGAAGAGTTTACACAAACCAATCACATGAAAGTTAGTCGCTTTGACCCCCATGCCGCCGAGGTGGACCAAAAGGTTTTTCATGACGGTTGGTTTGTAGAAACCATGCCCGATTTGAATCAACGTCAGCCGCAATTGGCCCGATACCTTATTCAAAATTCAATTTGGTGGATCGAGTATGCTGATTTATACGGGATTCGTATGGATACATGGCCATATCCTGATAAGCAGTTCTTGGCCGATTGGACCAAAGGAATCTTGGACGAGTACCCGAACTTCAACATCGTCGGAGAAGAGTGGGTGAGTGATCCGTCTTTGATTAGCTATTGGCAAAGTGATGCGGTGCGTGGCGACGACTACAACAGCTATTTGCCAAGTGTAATGGATTTTCCGCTTCAGACTGCGGTAACTGAAGGCTTGAAAGGGGAGACAGGCTGGAGAAGCAGTATGACCAAGGTGTACGAAAGCCTTGCCAATGATTATATGTATGGCGATGTGAACAACATCATGATATTCCCGGACAACCACGATATGAGCCGTATCTACACGCAGTTGGATGAAGATTTTGATCTGTGGAAGATGGCAATGAGCATCTATTTTACCATGAGAGGTACCCTTCAAGTCTTCTATGGAACTGAAATCTTAATGACCAACCCAGGAACCAATGATCATGGTATTATTCGTACTGATTTCCCTGGTGGTTGGGAAGGCGACTCAGTGAATGCTTTCACTGGTGAAGGTTTAACGCCGCAGCAATTGGAGGCACAGAATTGGTTCAAAACCTTGGCTAATCTTCGCAAGAACAGCTGTGCGCTGAACTCCGGTGAATTACTGCATTACATTCCTCAAGGAGAAATCTACGTGTACTTCAGAACTTTTGAATCTGAGAATATTATGGTGGTTGCCAACCGCAATAAAGAAGGTAAAACCATTGACCTCGCCAGATTCTCGCAAGGATTACAAGGAGCTACAAGTGGTGAAAACTTGATTACCGAGGAAAAGGTTGATTTGAGTAACGGCGCCATTGATGTGGGGCCAATGGAGACCTTACTTTTATGGATAAAATAATTATGAGGGTTCTAGTACTTTTAGTTTCAAGTCTTCTGCTATGGAGTTGTATGCAGGCACCGGCAGGGGGCAATGCGGAAAATAAACCGTTGGTTTCATTTGACACCGTATCAGGCGTGAGCTCTGGTACACTACTTCGTGCACAAATAGAAAGCGAATTCATTTCTGATCGTCCCATAGACATCTGGCTGCCAAGTACCTATGACGGGAAAAGAAAACACGCTGTACTTTGTATGTACGATGCACAGATGCTGTTTGATGGAAACTCAACTTGGAATGGGCAAGAATGGCGCGTGGATGAAATTATAGATAGTTTACTAGGGAAAAAGGCGATTATCCCAACAGTCGTTGTTGCTCTATACAATGGAGGGCAAAAGCGCAACTTTGAATATTTTCCGCAAAAACCTGCAGAGAAGTTACAAGGGACCTTTTCAGATTCTGTCATGAACGAGATTGCAAAGCGCTACGGTTCGGATACCATTTTCGCGGTAAATAGTGATGCCTATTTGAAATATGTTACTAATGAAGTACTTCCAATTGTTTGGGAAAACTTTAAGGTATATAAGGAACCTTCAGTTACGGCAATCATGGGCAGTTCTATGGGCGGATTAATGAGTATGTATGCGATTGGAGAGTATCCAGATATTTTTGGTACGGCGCTCTGTATGAGTACTCATTGGCCGGGAGGCTTTGCTCCCAATGAGGAAATTCCTACTGTCTTTAATGCCTACGTTAAGCAGAACATTATTCCCGAGCGCGTTGGCAAGATATACTTCGATTATGGAACAGAGACCCTTGACGCGATGTATGAGCCGTTTCAGAACAATATCAATGTCGTTTTAGAAGAAAACGGATATGTGTTGGGGGAGAATTGGACCACGGAAAAGTTTCCGGGTGCTGCCCATGACGAAAAGAGTTGGGCTGCTAGGTTACACATTCCTTTGATTTTTGCTTTTGGCAAATAGTCAGGACGAAAAAATTTTAAGCATAAAAAACCCGGCGCGCAGCGCCGGGTTTTTCTTTTCTAGTATTTCTAAACTTAGAAGTTGTCAATTGCAGTATTCAAGGTGCTTGACGGTCTCATGATAGCGCCTGCGAGTGCGTCATTCATGAAGTAGTATCCACCAATATCAGCAGCATCTCCTTGTACAGTGATGAGCTCTTCAACGATCTTATCTTCGTTTGAAGCAAGCGCCTCTGCAAGTGGAGCAAAGGTTGCTTTGAGCTCAGCATTCTTGTTTTGAGCGGCCAATTCTTGTGCCCAGTACATTGCTAAATAGAAGTGTGAGCCACGGTTGTCAATGCCGCCTAGGCGACGTGTAGGGCTTTTGTCTGTATCCAAGAACTTCGAGGTTGCATCGTCAAGTGTGCTCGATAGCACAGCTGCCTTTTCGTTGCCGTCTTTCTCTGCGAAGTGCTCAAGGCTTACACCCAGTGCTAAGAATTCACCCAGTGAGTCCCAACGCAAGTAGTTCTCAGCAGTTAGTTGTTGGACATGCTTTGGCGCAGAACCACCAGCTCCTGTTTCGAACAAGCCACCGCCGTTCATTAGTGGAACAATACTTAACATTTTAGCTGAAGTACCCACCTCAAGAATTGGGAACAGATCGGTCAAGTAGTCACGCAGAACATTTCCTGTAACCGAAATGGTGTCTTCACCTTGAATGATGCGCTCCAAACTGAAGGTCGTTGCATCTTTCGGTGCCATTATAAATACATCGAGACCTTCTACATCGTGCTCTGGCAGGTAGGCTTCGACTTTCTTCATGAGCTCTGAATCGTGTGCTCTGTTGTCATCCAACCAGAACACTGCAGGAGTTTTCGTAGCACGTGCTCGGCGAACTGCAAGACCCACCCAGTCTTTGATAGGTGCATCTTTCACTTGACACATGCGGAAAATATCACCAGCTTCAACAGTTTGTGTAAGAAGTGCAGCGCCGTCAGAGATTACTTCTACTGTTCCTGCTTCGCTAAGCTGGAAGGTTTTATCGTGCGAACCGTATTCTTCGGCCTTTTGGGCCATTAGACCGACATTACTTACACTACCCATAGTAGTTGGGTCAAGCGCACCATTCTCCTTACAGAAATCAATAGTCGATTGGTAGATACTAGAGTAGGAGCGGTCTGGAATTACAGCTTTCGCGTCTCTTGGTTTTCCGTCCTTATCCCACATTTGACCTGAAGTACGGATCATTGCTGGCATAGATGCATCAATAATGACATCAGATGGCACGTGAAGGTTGGTAATGCCTTTATCGCTATTAACCATAGCTAGATCTGGGCCATTTTCAATAGCTGTTGCTAATGCAGCTTCAATTTCTGTGCGCTTTGCGTCATCGAGATTGGCAATCTTCGCGTATACATCGCCTAGACCGTTGCGTACGTCAACACCTAATTCAGTGAATTCGGAAGCGTATTTCTCAAAAACGTCAGCGAAGAATACTTCAACACAAGCACCAAAGATGATAGGATCACTCACTTTCATCATGGTTGCTTTCATGTGCAAAGAGAAAAGTACGTCTTGTGCTTTGGCCTCAGCTACCTGCTCGGCCAAGAATGCTTTGAGTGCTCCCATATTCATACGGGCCGCATCGATGATTTCACCTGCTTGAAGGGCGATGCCTGATTTTAAAGTGGTTTTCTCTCCTGATGCATTCGTGAAGACAATATCTGCAGATGTAGCAGACTTTACTGTAGTACTTACCTCTGAACCGTAGAAATCACCTTCTGGCATGCTACTTACGTGTGCTTTGCTATCTGAAGTCCAAGCACCCATAGAGTGCGGGTGTTTGCGCGCGTAATTTTTAACCGCTTTAGGTGCACGACGGTCGCTGTTTCCCTCTCGTAAAACTGGGTTTACAGCAGAACCTTTGATTTTATCGTATCGACCCTTGATAGCTTTTTCTTCTTCGTTTGCTGGCTCTTCCGGGTAATTTGGAAGGGCAAAACCTGCTGCTTGTAGTTCAGCAATAGCTGCTTTAAGCTGCGGAATAGAGGCGCTAATGTTAGGAAGCTTGATAATATTTGCTTCTGGAGTTTTGGCTAGATCGCCAAGCTCGGCCAAAGCATCTGCGATGCGTTGATCTTCCGTTAAAAAGTCAGGGAAGTTCGCTAAAATGCGCCCTGCAAGCGAGATATCTCTTGTTTCAACTTCAATACCGGCTTTTGAAGTGAATGCTTTAACGATAGGTAGGAAGCTGTAGGTAGCTAATGCTGGGGCTTCGTCAGTCTTCGTATAAAGAATCTTAGACATATGTGGTGTTTTAGTGAGTGTTCCGAATGTCGGCCGCAAATATAACACTCAAAACGCCACTGAAAATGCTATCTATCTGAACTTTGCGACCTTTTCTGCATTGGACAATCGGTTCTCGCCCACATGGTATTGAACGTTTAGAAGAAATTCTTTGGAGGTGGTAAATGAAAGGAGATCATTAATTAACCTATGAACCGCTGTTTTTGGACCTTCTACACTAGTTCCGAAAGGGCCAACTTCGTAGGATAGTCCTGAGTCTTGTATGATTGCAATTGCAGCGTCAACTTCCACCATAGGCTCGGTAGAGTGGAGAGGAATGAATTGAATCTGTGCGCTAATCATCATTCAAACGAGTATTTTCTGGTCGCTGCGGTTTTGTAAATCACGTATAACAAAAAGCCTAGCGGCCCTGCCATGAAAGTAAATAAGAAGATAGGGCGTACGATCCATGGATTAAGTTGGTGCTTCTCAGCATTCTTGGCGATGAATATACCCGCGAGAAGATCAAACGCTAAGTAGTGGATCCATCCAATGAGTACTGCCTCTTTAGAGGAGAACAGAGTCATAAGTCCGTCAAGCGTGGAAAACGATTCCATGGCACTCGCATCAAATGTTTGGAAAAAAAGTAGGGCATAGGTCAGCGAAAGTAAGGTGACTGTACCGCCTAATAAGACGTTTCGAATGCGGGCATTAAACGGAGCGATGAGTAAAGGAATCCAGCTAAAAAAGGCAAGGGAATTGGCAACCTTGAAAATTTGATCTACGTCCATTTTGTGTGAATTTTGCTTGAAAATAGGTTAAAATCGACCAAAAAGTCTTCAAAATGACCTAAAAACGCTTATAAATGCGTTTTGCTGCTCGACTCGCATAATCTCCTTAATTCAGCCAATTCGTGTTTCTTTAAGTTACGCCATTCTCCCAAGGGAAGATCGAGTTGAATGTTCATAATGCGCACACGTTTCAAACGGGTAACTCGATAACCGAGGTACTCACACATACGACGAATCTGTCTATTCAATCCTTGAGTTAATACGATACGGAAACTACGTGGACCAATCTGTTCTACACGGCATTTTCGTGTCACCGTATCAAGGATGGGTACTCCGTTGCGCATTTTGGTGATGAAATCTTGATTGATAGGCTTATGAACGTGAACGACATATTCCTTTTCATGATTGTTACGTGCACGAAGAATTTTGTTGACTATATCACCATCGCTGGTCATTAGGATTAAGCCTTCAGAGGGCTTATCTAGTCGACCAATAGGGAAAATACGTTGAGGATGACCGACAAAATCTACGATGTTGTCTTTTTCAACGCGGCGGTCAGTGGTGCAAACGATTCCTCTAGGCTTGTTCAATGCAATGTATACGTGTTTTTCCGTTCGCTGGCCTACGATTACTCCGTCAACCGCAACTACATCTCCTTCTTGAACCTTTTCACCGAGTTCCGGGACCTTTCCATTGATAGTAATTCTGCCTTGTTCAAGCAGTTTATCCGCTCCACGTCTTGAGCAATGTCCTATCTCACTGAGGTATTTGTTGATTCTTGTCGCCATTGCGGCAAAGGTAGTGCTAAACTTGGACCCAAGTACCTACGAGCGCACTCAGTCCCATACTGATGGTTCCCCATATGGCCACGCGTGTAACGGCTTTAAGTATTGAACTTCCGCCAATTTTAGCACTTATTCCTCCCAACAAGGCGAGGAATGAAATGCTGAAGACATATTCTGCCCAGTAGAGTTGTTGGGGCTCAAATAAGAACACTAGAGTGAAGGGTAGAAGTCCGCCAAGAATAAAGCTTAAGGCGCTTGCACCGGCGGCTTGTAAAGGCTGAGCAGCTGTTATTTCATTAATTCCCAGTTCGTCTCTCGCATGTGCCGCTAGGGCATCGTGCTCGTGCAGTTGACGGGCAACTTCAGCTGCAGTTTCTGGCTTTAGTCCCCGTCTCTCATAGATTTTGGCCAATTCTTTTTCCTCTAATTCGGGCATTTCCTCAAGTTCCTTGGCTTCGCGGGCTATATCCGCTGCTTCGATATCAGCCTGGCTACTCACACTTACATATTCTCCGGCGGCCATACTTAAGGCACCGGCAACCAAACCGGCTAACGATGCAATGGCGATCGGTTCTACTTTTCCAGTGGCAGAAGCTACACCGACTGCGATACTACTTACACTGAGTATTCCATCATTGGCACCCAGTACTGCAGCTCGAATCCAGTTGGATCGATTAACATAATGTTCTTCAAATTGGCTCACTTGTAATGCAATTTAAATACGAGTTCTGAAGTTACAGTATCTAATCGCGCTGACCAACGAGTATCTGAATTTGAACCTTCTTGAACGAAAAGTGACCCGCTCGACCACTCGAAATACTTCAGTGCATAAGCTTTTTTGTCTTCCCCGGTCTTCAAGATTTGAAAGCTGACGCTACGAGATGTATCGGTAAGCTCGCAATAATTCCTCTTTATTTGAGGCACATCAATACCCGTCCTCAGTTCGATATGATCAATATTAAATTGGTTGCAGTCCATACTATTGTAGATCGTCCTAGCAAAAGATTGGCAGCCCTTCATCAACAAAAGTGGGATAAGTATTGTTAACGAAGTGATTATGACGACTTTACGTGCATTCATTGCATTTGGTTTAAGTTAATCGTTTATTTATTGAATCTGATTCAATAAATTCCTGTAATAATTGCGTTTTATTCAATAAATTTGCAATTACCTTATAAATCCAACCGAAAAAAGTTGTTTATGACTAAGCATCATTCGGATCTATCACAGGAAAATAAGGAACAAGACGGACTTTACCACCCGTCCTTTGAGCACGACTCCTGTGGAATCGGCTTTGTCGCGAACCTAAACGGTTCAAAATCTAGAAACGTAGTACAGGGTGCTCTCACCATGCTCGAAAACATGGAGCACCGCGGGGGACAAGGCGCAGAGGCGACTTCCGGTGATGGCGCAGGCATACTTGTGCAGATTCCACATGAATTCTTAGTAAAGGAGGCGCAAGATCTTGGATTCGCTCTCCCAACAGCCGGGACCTACGGTGTGGGTAATACATTTTTTCCAAAAGAGAAACCCTTACAGCGTAAGTGCATTTTAGAGTTAGAGAAATACGTGACCAATTTTCAATTGGAACTCATTGGTTACCGAAATATTCCAGTTAATAACGAACCGTTAGGAAAGAGCGCTAAGGACTCAGAACCTGCGCATATTCAGTTTTTCGTTGCCCCAAAAGAGGTAATGGACGAAGATACTTTGGAGCGTAAGATGGTCGTTTTACGCAAATACGCTAACCGCACCATTCACCAGCTATTCCCATTATCTTACGATAGTTTTTACATCAGCTCGCTCAGTTGCAGAACCTTGATTTACAAGGGTCAATTGACTACGGAGCAGTTGCAGCAATACTTCTTAGACCTTCAACGCGATACTTTTGAAAGTGCTTTGGCCCTCGTCCACAGCCGTTTTTCAACCAATACGACTCCAAAATGGAAATTGGCCCAGCCGTTCCGCTACATCGCGCACAACGGGGAAATCAATACCATTGCAGGTAATGTCAACGGAATGAGCAGTAAGACGGCCTTATTTAAGGACAGCTTATTCTCTGAACAAGAGTTAGAACTCATTCACCCCATCTGTGACGTGCGTCGTTCGGACAGTTCGAACCTCGACAATGTCGTTGAGATTTTAACGGCCTCTGGTCGTTCCCTTCCGCATGCGATGATGATGTTGGTGCCTGAGGCGTATGAGAACGATGCCAATATGCCGCAGTACAAAAAGGATTTCTACGGATACCATGCACACCTGATGGAGGCCTGGGACGGTCCCGCCTCGTTATCCTTTACCGACGGTAAGGTGGTAGGCGCCGTTTTGGATCGCAACGGATTACGTCCTTCGCGCTACACCTTAACCAAAGACGGAATGGTGATCATGTCGTCTGAAGCCGGCTCATTGCCTGTAGCCCCAGCAAATGTGTTGAAGAAGGGTCGCCTAGAACCGGGTAAAATGTTTGTTGCTGACCTGCAGCAAGGTCGCATTATCACTGACGAAGAACTTAAAGAGGAAATCTGTAAAGCCAAACCTTATGGCCAGTGGTTGGCCGATGGGGAGCTTAGGCTAGAAGATCTCCCTTCGGTGAATGAAAAAGCTTTAGGAAACAGCACCTATGAAGAACGTTTGCGCTTCCATGGGTATACGAAAGAAGAGGTAGAGCGCGTCTTACTCCCTATGTTCAAAGACGGTAAAGAGGCCATCGGATCTATGGGAGCGGATAACCCTATTGCCGCACTCAGTGAGCAGCCGCAGCACTTGAGCCACTACTTCCGTCAGCGTTTTGCGCAGGTGAGTAATCCTCCGATCGACAGTATTCGCGAGCGTTCAGTAATGTCATTAACGGCTCTCTTGGGTAAGACGCGCAATGTCCTGGATGCTACCGGTGAGCATTGTCGTAAGATTCGTATCGAACAACCGGTATTGACCAACGGTGAACTCCAGAAACTGCGTAACATATCGGCGCCAGGCTTTGCTTCGCACGAAATAGAAAGTCTGTTTTATGCAGATAACCCAGAGACCGGGCTAGAAAATGCGATCAAGAGTATCTGTAAGGAGGCCGATTTTGCAGTAAAATCGGGCAACAACCTATTGATTATTTCTGATCGCAATGCCGATAAAAACCGAGTTGCCATACCATCACTTTTGGCAGTGGGCGCCATTCATCACTACTTGATTAAACAAGGCGTTCGTTCGAATGTCAGCCTGATTGTTGAATGTGGTGATGCTAGGAGCACGCATCATTTTGCGACGCTCCTCGGTTACGGAGCCAATGCAGTCAACCCGTACATGGTGTACGATATCCTGCGTCATTCTCTGAAAGAAGGAAGGGTAGAATCTACTTCAGCTAATAGTGAGTTAGACGCTTATTTTGAGAAGGTTAAGAATTACCAAAAGGCAATCGGAAAGGGGCTGTTGAAGATCTTTGCCAAGATGGGCATCTCTACTTTGGAGAGCTACCAGGGCGCTCAGATTTTTGAACCCATTGGTCTAAATGGTCGAGTGGTCGGAACGTGTTTCCGTGGCTCACTTAGTCGTATTGGTGGTTTGGACTTCGAGCACATCGCGAAGGAGCAATTGGATAAACTCTCTTTGGCATTAAATGATGCTGAAGAGACCTTGCCTTACGGCGGGGTGTACCATTGGCGTGTGAATGGTGAATACCACCACATGAATCCGCGTACCATTACCGCATTACAACGTGCGTGTCGTGAAGGCAATTACGAGCACTTCAAAAATTACAGTGCATTGCTAGATGGAAACGGCCGCTCGTTGCGCCACTTGTTGGAATTTAAGCAGCGTCCATCCGTTCCATTAGAAGAGGTAGAAGCGGTAGAAAACATCTTGAAGCGCTTTGCTACTGGGGCCATGTCTTTTGGTTCGATATCACACGAGGCCCACAGCACGCTTGCAGTGGCGATGAACAGAATAGGCGCTAAATCGAACTCAGGTGAAGGTGGTGAAGACGAGATTCGCTTTGGCACCAAGGAGAACGGCGACAGCGAAAACAGTGCGATTAAGCAGATTGCCTCTGGCCGATTTGGGGTAACGATTAACTACTTAGCTAACGCTGTTGAACTACAGATTAAAATGGCTCAAGGTGCGAAACCTGGTGAAGGTGGGCACCTGCCAGGGCACAAGGTGGACGATTGGATCGGTCGAGTGCGCCATTCTACTCCAGGGGTAGGTTTGATTTCTCCGCCGCCGCACCACGATATTTATTCGATTGAGGATTTAGCTCAATTGATCTATGATCTCAAACGTGCCAACCCTAAGGCAAGAGTGAGTGTGAAGCTTGTTTCTTTAGCTGGAGTAGGAACTATTGCTACAGGGGTTGTAAAAGCTAAGGCAGATACAGTACTTATTTCAGGAATGGACGGCGGTACGGGAGCTTCCCCATTGAGCTCCATACAGCACGCAGGGGTGCCGTGGGAATTAGGCTTGGCCGAAGCGCACCAGACGCTGGTGAGTAGCCGATTAAGAGACCGCGTACTGCTCCAAACCGATGGGATGATTCGCACCGGTAGAGATTTGGCCATTGCTACCTTACTAGGTGCTGAAGAATGGGGTGTTGCAACGGCAGCCTTGATTGCAGAAGGTTGTATCATGATGCGCAAGTGCCATTTGAATACATGTCCAGTAGGTATTGCGACGCAAAATCCAGAGCTGCGCAAGTTATTCTCAGGAAAGCCTGATCATGTCATCAATATGTTCACGTTCATGGCGCAAGAACTGCGTGAGATCATGGCAGAATTGGGCTTTAGAACCATCGAAGAAATGGTAGGGCAGGCTCATGTATTGAAACAAAATACAAAGGCAGGCAACTGGAAAGCGGCATTATTGAATTTGGAACCCTTGTTGAAATACGCAGATTGGACGAAAAACAGTAAGGGTTATCCCACTCAACCGATACCTGCTACGGAGCTGGACAAAGCGATGGTAGACGCGGTACTCCAGTATAAAGCAGCTCCAAAACCTACTGCCTATACCTTCAGTATCCTTAATACCGATCGTTCTACAGGTACCACAGCCAGCCACGAGGTGGCAAAATGGCGCGGTAGCGCGGGATTACCGGAGGATGCCTTGACATTCAACTTGGTCGGTTCGGCAGGTCAAAGCTTTGGTGCCTTTGGTGCACGCGGGCTTACCTTTAATCTTTTAGGAGAGAGCAACGACTATACTGGAAAAGGCCTTAGTGGTGCGAAAATCATCATTCGTAAACCTGAAGATGCCACGATCGTAGCGCACGATAACATCATTTGTGGAAATGTTGCCTTGTACGGAGCGACCTCCGGTGAGCTCTACGTGAATGGGATAGCCGGTGAACGATTCTGTGTTAGAAACTCTGGTGCCAAAGCCATTGTAGAAGGTGTGGGTGACCACGGATTAGAATACATGACCGGTGGAGAAGCCATCATCTTAGGAATCACGGGTAAAAACTTTGGTGCAGGTATGAGCGGTGGAATCGCTTACGTCCTAGACGCCGACGGCACTCTTGAAAGCAGATTTAATAACGATAGCGCTGATCTAGAGCAGCCATCTGTTGAAGACTTAGCCTACTTACAATCTCGCATTCAGGCGCATCTAGACCATACCGGTAGCGAGCGCGCGAAGGAGTTGCTCAACGATTGGGGCACTTCTTCTGGCCACTTCGTCAAAGTATTCCCAAGAGATTACAAACGCGTTCTAGAGAAGAAAAAAGCACAAGCACATGGGTAAGGATACCGGATTTTTAGAAGTAAATCGCCAAGGGCCGGCTATGCGCCAGCCTGAGGAGCGAGTTAAAGATTACAAAGAACATTACTTACCGCTAGGCGAAAGAGCCAATGAGCAAGCCTCGCGCTGTATGGACTGTGGTGTGCCTTTTTGTAACTCTGGATGTCCATTGGGCAACCGTATTCCTGAGTTTAACGACGCCGTATACCGCGGCGACTACAAGGAAGCCTACAGCGTTTTGCGTACGACGAACAACTTCCCTGAATTCACGGGTAGAATTTGTCCTGCGCCGTGTGAGGCAGCCTGTGTATTGGGCATAAATAACAACCCGGTAACTATTGAATTCATTGAAAAAGAAATCAGTGAGAAGGCCTGGGAAGAAGGTTGGGTGGTTCCAAAGCTTCCCGTGGTTAGAACGGGAAAAAGCGTAGCCGTTGTAGGCGCTGGTCCTGCCGGTTTGGCCGCTGCGGACCAATTGAACCAAAAAGGCCACCGCGTTAAAGTATTCGAACGTGATGCTCGTGTTGGAGGACTTTTGACCTACGGTATTCCCGATTACAAACTTGAAAAGCACGTAGTGGCACGCCGAGCGGCCATCATGGAAGAAGAGGGTGTCGTCTTTCAATGCAATACAGAGATTGGCACAGACATCACTCTAAAGGAATTGCGTGAATCATTCGATGCTGTACTTATCACAATTGGCTCAAAGCAACCTCGAGATATCCGTGCTAAGGGAAGAGAAGCACAAGGCGTTCATTTTGCCATGGACTTCTTGCACTTGAACAACCAGAAGGTCGCAGGTGATGCGCCTGTTGGAAATGATATCACAGCAAAAGACAAAACAGTTCTTGTTATTGGCGGGGGAGATACTGGTTCCGATTGTATCGGTACTTCTATACGCCAAGGCGCTAAGCAAGTCATTCAGGTGACCATTGAAGAGCAACCACCGTTGGAGCGCGCTGAGAGTAACCCGTGGCCAGAGTGGCCGAAGATTATGCGCACGTCGTCTTCTCATGAAGAAGGCTGTGAACGAATTTGGGGATTGAATGCGACTTCTTTCAATGCCGATGAGCAAGGAAATCTGGTAAGCGTGAGCTTTGATGAAGTTCGCGGTGAGGAATTGGCCGGCAGATGGCAATTTGTTCCAACCGGTACCCAGCGCACCATCGAATGTGACATGGCTGTATTGGCCATTGGTTTCGTGCATCCTGAGCACGAAGGTTTGGTGAGCGGTGCAGGGTTATCCACAGATCCACGCGGAAATATTGCTGCGGAAGGTTTTAAGACAAGTATGGAAGATGTATTCACAGCTGGAGATGCACGCAGAGGGCAGAGTTTGGTGGTTTGGGCCATCGCAGAAGGTCGTCAGGCGGCTGACGCAATTGATAAGAGCCTAGTTGTTTTGTAAGGCGTAGGCGTTTAGCGTAATCGCGATACATAGCCACACTACATAGGGAGTAAGCAGCCAGGTAAGCTGGGGCAGATAAGGCTTTGCCTTAATGGCCATGAACCCAACCACAAAGACCAACAGGATGATTTCAATCAACGCGATTCCCATCCAGTTCAGGTCAAAGAATAATGGATTCCAAAGGATGTTCAGGACCAATTGGACACCGTAAATCCATAAAATCGTTTTGCTTAGTGGTTCAATTTGAACAGCTTTGTTCATGAAAATGCTCAAACACACCATGATCAAGGTCCACGAGGTACCAAATACCCAACCTGGCGGCGTCCATGGTGCTTTGTTCAGGTTAGTATACCACGATCCCAACGGGCCTTCGCCCATCAAATAGCTGCCCAACGCAAGGGCGCCAAAATTCAGAATGAAGAAAAGTACGAGTCTCATTATTTAATAATTGCGCTGAATAATAGTCCCAATCCAATGCCTGCCATTAGGCTACCAACAAAGGCTAAACCGCCCATACTTTGCAATAGGAAAAATCCTACTCCTAGACCGGTCATCATGCCACCGCCCATGGCCAATGCTTGACGATGATTGAGTTTGTTTTTGCTCATGACTATACAGTTAACATTATGATTGCCAGTAGGATGCCTCCCAAAGTAAACCAAAGTCCTTTCTTGAACATAGGTGATTTTGGCACGAACATAAAGAAGGCACTTACGGCAAAGAAAAATAAAGATGCTCCAAAGAACATGTTGAAGTAGTACAAAGGATCATCGGTGGTTGCTTTGTGCAAATGCGTCAGCTTGTCAAGCCAACCGGGTAGCTCTTTAGCTGTGAATTTTGCTTCTCCAGTCTCAGGATTGTAAGCACCTTGCTCAAAAACTAACATGGTGCCGTCGTTATCAATTACTTTCAGGTCGCGAATTCTCAAGGCACGGCCCAGTGTTTCTTCAGTTAGGCCTGCTTCGACAGTGATCTCTTTTTGAACCTCTAGTTTGAAGGTATCGGTGTTTCTAAAAATTAGGGTAATGCCTGAAACGGCATAAATCATCATGATTCCGGCTAGGAAAAAGCCAAGGTAGCGGTGTAGGATTCTAAAGGTCATTTTCTTATTTCAAAGTGTTTTCAAATGTACTGTTTAAGATTGGCCGTTCCACTCGTTATAAAATTGATTTAAAAAACCTTCCATATACTGATGCCTTACTTCGGCTATTCTTTTTCCGCTCTCGGTATTCATTAAATCCTTGAGCAGGAGCAATTTTTCATAAAAGTGATTGATGGTTGGCGCCGTCGATTTCTTGTACTCTTCCTTGGTCATATTGAGATTCGGAGCAATCGATGGATCGTAAATGGCTCTGTTTTTGAATCCTCCATAGTTGAAGGTGCGTGCAATCCCAATGGCACCGATGGCATCGAGGCGGTCGGCGTCCTGGACAATATCTAGTTCGATGCTAGAATGGTTACGTGCATTATGACCTCCCTTGAAGCTCACATTTTCAATAATAGCTACAATATGATTGACCTTTTGCGTCTCAATCCTCGCATTAGAAAGGTACTCCCTAGCTTTTTTTGGTCCAATTTCTTCATCACCCCCATGAAACTTAGAATCTGCTATATCGTGTAAAAGCGCGGCTAATTCCACGACTTCCAAATCACATTCTTCGCCCGAAGCGATAAGTTTTGCATTCTTCCATACCCGTTCGATATGGAACCAGTCGTGACCGCCTTCAGCACCTGATAGCGTCTTCTTTACAAACGCAATACAAGATTCAATTTGAGAAGTTGAATTAGGGTTCATTTTATTCGGATTTACAATAGTGGAAATTTACACCGAACAATTACATTTACCTCATGATTCCTCCTCTTAAACAGCGCGTTCAGAAGTTTTTAGAAAGTACCGCCTTAGATATTATAGGTGTCTTGTTAGTGGTAGGAGTGAGCATAGCGCTTGGCTTTCACAACACCGTGATCAATGGCTTACCTATTGGATGGTTTTCAACAATAGGAGCAGGGGTGAGCATGATGGTCACTCGTTTAGTGACCAAAAGAAACAATATTGGGAACCTTATTGGATTAGCCACAGCTATCAATAGCGCTGTTGTTGACTACTACCTAGGAAATGAAGCCGCAATTCTCACATATCCGATATCCTTTCTTGGAGCCGGAATGAGTTATTTGTATTGGAAGCGTCGTCCAAACAGGATACCTCGGAAAATAGACAACATCTTCTTCGTGAATGTTGGAATTGCCTTTGTTCTTGCGATAGTATTGAATTATATCGGGTTTACCGATTTCTTGAATGGTCCACTTGGAGATAACATGAATAAGTTCCTGGTGACTTCTGCAATCACAGGGATCACTTACAGCGGTATTCTGAATACACCTCGAATGTATGCGGATACATGGGCCTCATGGCAAATCTATAATATTCTCAAGTTGCAGCAGAATATCCTTTTTGGAAATGTAGCCTACATTCTCAAGTATACTTTTTATCTATTCAATGCAGGACTCGCCTGGATTGTATGGCATTGGATTCGTAAAGGAGATAATGAACTTTATAAAGGACTACCTAATTAAAATACCCTTTGATTTCATTACGGGTAAGGGCTCGCTGAAGGCCATATCAATGGTCCCAGGACCAAAAATGTATTTACGGTCTTTCATCCTGCCGCCTTCGAAGAAACTTACCCAGTATTCATTGAATAAATCAAAAATCTCAGGCATCATTGGCTCTAGCTTTGCAGCGGATTTCGCGGGGAGCACCTTTACCATTTTGCGCAACGTTGCTGTACTTTTACCACCTTTAGTTTCAAGATCGCTGTACCCTTTGCTCTGGACCAAAATATTTTCGAGCGGACCGTCAGTATCGTTGATCAAATGCATCCACCAAGTGGTATCACCGTGCTCGTCAGTTACCTCTAATGCAGCAACATAGACGTCTTTAACCTCAGGAATTTCAATGTCTTTTCTCATTTAGGGCCAATTTTAGACGGCTGCAAGATACTTAATAGCCTACAGCTTGACCGTCCTTCCGACTTTCACTTGCACCGTGATAAAACCCAGTTTTAGTATCGCGGTAGATGGCTTGATAACCGCCGAACACGCCACAACCCGTTGGCTTCATAAGACCAACCGATGGCTGCATCTATGACGTTTTCGCCTCGTTTTAAAATGTCCAATCAAATCTGAGAGGCCAGTGGATGAGAGGTACAAAACATTCCGTATTCGGCGAGCACAGAGCTAAGCGTTTGAAAGGTAGCTCCGTTGACCCTGTCTGAAGCACATAGTGATAGAAAGCTAATACTAGATATTGCGAGTAGAAGTAATCTAATAAAGTACTTAGTTGGGCCAGAGAATTAAGGAATTCCTTGACATAATTTTTTCAAGCATTTCGTTTTCCTTATTTTGGGAAAGTTTGGACGTTATATGAGACCAATAGCTTCAGACTTAACTTAAATTGTCCTTCGGACAATCTAACAAACTCCAAGATGAACGGATGTAAACATATTCTTTTTGGACTAATTTTTCTTTCATTCTATTGTGCTTCAGCCCAACCTCGGGGTTCTTTTCCAGCTAGAAGTTTTGAGTCAGGACATCTTACCTTATATACACCAGCCTTCGCTCAAGAGGAAATAAACGTTTACGAAAGTCCATACCAAATCGGACGTAGCTCAGGGGTCGTACGTAAAAAACTGAAAGAAGGGGAAGAGTTCCAAATCGAATTAGGTCAGCGTTATCACTCTGGAGCATTTAGAAAAGTAAAGACTAAACAAGGTTCATATGGTTTTATTCATTCCGATGCCTACGAACGCATCGATTATCCCGATAATGTATCA
>CBFHHP010000024.1:0-28056 GCA_965655745.1 uncultured Schleiferiaceae bacterium | reverse complement strand
TTTTTTTTCTAAAAAATTTTCGCTTTGGAAAACTGGTTAGAATCAAGTCGCCTCAATTGTTAAACTTGGGACGGCAAAGATACGCTATCATTGAATTCTAGCAACAAAAAATCATCTTTTTTACAATCAAATTTTCTCTTTGCTGTGAGTCAACCAGTTAAGCGATTTTACCGTTGAAAGCTTAGTAGAAAAGAACGTGCCTCCTTCCGGAAGCGGGCGCAAATGTATACACGGAATTCCTATTACCTAACGTAATCCAATGTTTTTTTAAAAGAATTTTAAAAGCCCCTTATTATCAAGGAGTTGACATAGCAACTTCTACCACTCTACCTCGCATTACACGGTGGTTGTTTAGCGCAAAGCCGCATATGTAAGCAGCCATAGCCGCTGCATCGATGGGTGCAACGTACCCTGGAAATGCTTCTTCGAGCATTTCTGTCTGCACAGCACCCAGTGCTAAACAGTTAAAAGACCAAGATGTCGAGTCGCCAAATTCAGCTTGAAGGCATTCTGTAAGTATGGTCATCGCACCTTTTGAAGAACTGTAAGCAGACAATCCAGCGAATTTCACACTACCTGTAACTCCACCTACGGAACTTATATTGACGATATGGGCGTCTGAGTTAAACTTAGGCATCAGATTTTGGATCAGTTGAATTGGACCAAAAACATTAGTACCGTAAACTTTCATTAAATCTTCCTTAGTGATACCACTAAATGGCCTATTCACTAATGCCCCTGCATTATTAATAAGTATGTCAACCGGGTAATCCGGGTATTCCGCCTTTTCCAAAGCCAACAAATCCGTCGTACATATATATAAGGTCTCCGGATATAAGGCAGAAAGTCCTTCAACAGCCTGAGTATTTCTGGTAAGAATGATAACTCTATGACCCATCTCAAGGAATAATTGCGCAGTACTGTAACCAATACCTCTTGATGCTCCGGTAATCCAAATGTTCTTCATGACGTAATATTTATACATATATAACAAAACAGCCCGAACTCTCGTTCGGGCTGTTTCTATTTTTCTTTCTGGAAATTAAACCAGCATAGTTACTGGATTCTCCAAGAATGCTTTTACAGATTGCAAGAACGCCGCACCTGAGGCACCATCGATTACTCGGTGATCACAGCTTAGTGTAACCTTCATTACATTACCAGGTACTACAGCATCGTCTTTTACTACCGGTACTTGCTTAATACCTCCGACTGCTAGGATGGCTGCATCAGGCGGGTTCACGATAGCTGTAAACTCTTCAACGCCGAACATACCTAGGTTAGAAATAGTAAATGTATTGCCTTCCCAATCTGACGGTTGAAGCTTTTTGTCTTTCGCTTTACCGGCAAGATCTTTAACGTTAGCGCTAATGCTCGAAAGTGGCATCTGATCGGCATGGCGTAAAACAGGAACCAACAATCCGTCTTCAATAGCAACAGCAACTCCGATGTGCACGTGGTCGTTCTGACGAATACTGTCGCCCATCCAAGCTGAGTTAATTACTGGGTGCTTTTTGAGTGCTAGAGCACATGATTTCACTACTAGGTCGTTGAAGCTGATCTTAACATCACCTCCAGCATTCATGGTTTTTCTTGCTGCAATAGCATTATCCATATCAATATCCATAGTAATGTAGAAGTGAGGCGCTGTGTTCTTGCTTTCGCTCAAACGCTTCGCGATCACTTTTCTCATCTGACTTACAGGTGTATCTGTAAAGTTCTCTACGCCTGCTGGGACAGAAGGAGCAGCAGCCACACCTGGTTGTACTGAAGTATGGTAGGCCGGATTAAACGAATCTACATCGCGCTTAACGATACGACCGTTATCACCTGAACCTTGAAGCATGTTAAGATCAATACCTTTCTCCGCTGCTAATTTTCTCGCAAGCGGAGATGCTTTCACTGAACCGTCTGCTGGTGCGGCAGCAACAGGTACTGGTGCCGGAGCAGCTGGGGCTGGAGCTGGAGCTGGAGCTGCAGCAGGTGCTGGAGCTGGAGCCGCTTCAGGAGCTGGCGCTGGGGCAGCTTCCTCTGCAGGAGCATCAGCTGCTGGAGCTGAACCGCCTTTCAACGATTCGATATCTTCGCCTTCATCACCTAGAATAGCCAAAACTGTGTCTACAGGTGACATTTCTCCCTCACCCGTTCCGATGTATAGAAGAGTTCCCTCTTGACCAGGGAATGCTTCGAATTCCATCGTTGCTTTGTCCGTTTCGATTTCCGCAAGCAAATCGCCTTCGCTTACTTTATCACCTACACTTTTGTGCCATTTTGCGACAACACCCTCAGTCATTGTATCCGAGAGACGCGGCATGTTAATTACAATAGCCATAATTCCTATTAGTCTTTAATGAATGGGTAATCTTCCTGAGCGTATACGCCTTGGTATACTTCAGAAGCATCTGGGAAGTCACTAGCTTCAGCGAAGTCAACACATTCCTTCACCAAATCCTTTACACGCTGAGTGATTTCTTCTATCTCCGCGTCGGTCGCCCATTTCTTTTCCTTGATTTTATTCAAACAAAGTGTGATAGGATCTTTTGCTTGGTATTCTGCAACCTCATCTTTGGTTCTATATTTCTGAGGATCAGACATTGAGTGTCCTTTGTAACGGTACGTACGGATCTCTAGAAGTGTCGGTCCATCGCCCTTGCGTGCGCGCTCCATTGCTTCGTGAACCGCATCATAAACAGCAATAGGGTCCATACCATCTACTGCACGGTTTGGCATTTCATAACCTTCACCCAATTTATGGATGTCGGTGTGGTTCGCTGTACGCTCTACCGAGGTACCCATTGCATAACCGTTGTTCTCAACAATGAAAACTACGGGTAATTGCCACAACATCGCTAGGTTGGCAGTTTCGTGCCAAGAGCCCTGGCGGATTGCACCATCACCCATGTAAGTTAGTGTAACGTTCTTTTTGCCGTTGTACTTATCTGCAAAAGCCAATCCTGCACCTAGTGGAATCTGTCCACCAACGATTCCATGGCCACCCCAGAATCCAAGTTCCGGAGAGAACATATGCATAGAACCACCCTTACCGCGTGAAGTACCTGTTACCTTACCCATTAGTTCCGCCATAATGCGTCTTGGATCTTCACCCAAAGCGATTGGTTGAACGTGATTACGGTAGGCAGTGATCATCTTATCACCTTTTTCCATTGCAAATGCTGAACCGGCTAAAACAGCCTCTTGTCCATTATACAAGTGCAAGAACCCACGAATTTTCTGTTGAATGTACAATGCTGCAGACATGTCCTCGAACTTTCTCCAGAAAAGCATGTCTTCGTACCACTTTAAATAAGTCGCTTTTGTAATGCGCTTTTTCGCCATTGTCAGATGTGTTTAGTGCGACAAAAATAATCCAAAACCGCACCCAGCAAAAAAGAATACGATTTTAGTTTTAACTAACGAGAAATGCGACAAAAGGTTTATTCCGACAAGAAGCCGTCAATATTGAAAGCCATTGAGAATCTCAGCGTGTTTTCAAGTGGTGATCTTGTAGTAGGACTCGCTGGAATTAAATAGGCCATGTCAATACTAAAGACGTTATAAACAAGGCCAAATCCCAAAGTGACATACTGACGATTTCCTTTAAGCTTGTGCTCATTTAGATACCCTCCTCGTGCATATAAGAACTCACTGTATTTGTACTCAAGGCCAAAATTGTAAATGTTTTCTTGAAGTAGTTCTGTAAAACCTCCCGGCTTCGCACCTGGATTGAAACTCTGAGCTGCACCAATTAACGGGGTCATTGCCTCGGTATCCACTCCCGCGATAATTTCTCCATCTGAACCTAACTGAGGTGGAGTAGGAACTAATAATCTATTGATATCAAGATATACCGAAAGCATATTATACTCATCAATCTCTAGATGGTAACCACCACCAATTTTGAAGTTTGTTGGAAGGAAATCAGAATTACCACTTTCCGAATAAGCTATTTTTGCACCTAGATTACTAATGGCCAAACCAGCGGTATAAGCTTGACGACGGCCTCCACTAATATTATTGAAATTACTTTGGTAATAAAAACCAAGATCGGCGGCACCACTCTGACCAGGTTTAGTCTGTAAACCTTGAACAACCTGACCTTGTGCAATGTCTGAATAAATCCATCGCAAGGCAGTCCCTGCACTCCAATGATCGTTCAATTTTAGTCCATAAGCGACATCAAAGTAAAACTCATAAGGATTGAAAGTTCCAAGACTATTTCCTCTGTCATCCGTAAAGTTGATTTCACCTAATGAGAAATATCGCAACGACGCTGCAATACCTTGACGATCGCTTAATGCCTTTGAATAATTCACGTACGCGAGATCAATATCTGGAACAAGGCGCGACATCCATGGGGTATAGGAAAGGGCCATATTGGCTGATTTGTCTTCTAAAAAGGCCAGTTTCGCTGGGTTCCATGCACTAGAGTTTCCATCTGGGGTAGATGCAACACCCACATCGCCCATTGCACCCGCTCTTGAATCTGGGCTAACCAACAAAATAGGCACCGCGGTGGTGACCACATTATATTTCAGATTGTCTTGCGCGTATCCTTTTGTCGCAAAAGCAAAAAGAAGTAGAAAGAGGATGTGTTTTTTCATAGTCATGTGCGTGTCGCAGCGCAAGTTTAACGTATATAAATGAGCTTTTCTTGTATTCTGGCAGATTTTCCATCATTGCTTCTTGTCCAACGGACTCTAGCATGGTAAAAACCTGGCACTAATTTTCCAGCAGGAACATCTGAAACAAAGAATTTGGGAAGGTCCGATGTCTTAGCTTCCAGAATCATATTTTCCTTCCATTCCCAAACTACTTTTCCCTGATTGTCCACTAATGTTAGCCGAAGTTCTCCTTCCTCCCCTTTTTGATTGTGTTCAAGGTTGAAATTTAGTTCACTAGTAAATGGATTTGGAAAGATTTCGAGTTGATTGAGAATTGGATCTGCCGCATCAATAACCGTAAACGTGAGTTCATCGTACCCCCACTGATTCAAGACGTCCCATGCTCTCAATGACAAACGATGCTCCCCAGGTGTCAAATCATAGTATTGATATTCAATACTTCCCTTCGTGAAATCATCAATATTAGCTTGGTAAGCAGTATTTACATTCTTAGGTTGCCCGTCCAATTCTAGAACAACATTATGTCCGATACCAAGACCTACGGCATTAATCCCACTTTCATCCTCCATCAATCCAATGGCCAGTGGATTTGGGTCGCTGATCCCTCCGCTTTTGAAAGCGGTGTCATTAATAAATAAGCGAACCTTTGGGCCCTCCGTATCGGTAATCACACCCTCAAAGACGCCTCCAATTAAAAGATCGTTCTTTCCTCCCCAAGCATCTTCGGAAGTGCTTGCTGCGTAGGATATGACTTTCGGCGTCCCTATACTTAAGTTGATATCCAACGGAATTCTGAACTGCACCGTGAATACCCCATTAACCACAGAAGCCTCACCTCTGAAGATGGCATTGTTTTGCGTTTTGAAATTGAATACAGAACCGTTCGAATCATTTCTTCGAGTTTGAATGGATTGAGCCTTATCGAAAAAAGTCAACCATACTCGACCGTTGAAATCATTTTCAATGACAGTTTCAGTCCCAATATGACCCTTAATTTGCACCCAGGATAATGCATTCAACGTATCAGAATATTCATCCCAGCCAAAACCGTTTATAGAATCTAACACGACACCCGCTTCTGGTTTCGCCAAAGGCATGGTTGGATCGCCGATAAGTGAAAATTTGATTTTATCTCCACTAATATTATTGTTCTTTGTCAACCTTAGTACGTCACCCATGCGGGGTTGTTCTAGCCCAACCATATTTACATTCAATAGCCTGTTCAAATCGTATGTGCTATTGGTAGCAAATACGCTCCGCGTAGTTGAGAATAAGGCTATTGCCCCCCCATTCGGACTTAAAAATAATTGCTCACCAGCACTGATTCGGTTAGGATCATCGAACCTAGTGAATTCACAGGTGATGGTTGTGAAAACAGGAAGATGGGTACTGTTTGACCAACTATTGATATCCTCCAACTGAAGAATTCTTTCAGTGGCCCAACCTACCTCACCCCCGTGACCGATATAACTCACCATGAGAGCACCCTCTTCTACATGCCGAAACAAAGCCTCTCGAGCTGTTGGATAACGTTGTGATCCTGGTTTCGATTCTTGCAAATAAGCATCTGCATAAATCTTTATGATATTTAATTCAGGACGGATGGTATCCAGTCGTTTAGCAAGAGCATCTTGAACTACTGCAAATTCTCGCTCCCAGGCATGGTCTACGTCGTCCGCAACAAGCACAACATCGCCACGCCACGGGCCGTAGCGTGTTTCGTCCGTTAGGTAGCGCTCTATTTTATTAACTGATGCCTCGGCTTCTTGTATGTTATTAACGGGTATTCGACCTATACCTAGATCAATATCATCTACGTACCAGTTAAGCGATTCACCTTGATCTAGATATCCGAAATAATCGTCAGTGATGTAGCTCGTATATAAAGAGAAGCTACCGAAACTCTCAAATGTTGGAACAACGTTCGAGTTTCCTGGCAATGTACCTTTGTAATCGTAAGATGCATCTCCAAATAACGTCAAGTATTCTAGCCCACCGCTATTGCGATGATTTAATTCGACTAAAAACTGACGTATAGCAGCGATATCTGGGGTTCCACCATTTACCAATGCGTAGATCTCTTCTAAAGCAACAGCTCTGGAATTAACCCCAGTAATCTCTTGAATCTGCGCCAATCTATTCGCTTCGACCAACAGTGAATCTGGTGCTATGACTAACGCGTTTATGCCATTTAATTCATCGAAGAAAGTAAGTTTTCCAGAGCGAACGTATACGGGTTCAAATGCATTGTCAGCAGGAATTGCTGTGAATTCCTTGAAACTATCTTCACCCACCTCGAAACTGACTGAATTCGCATTGACTGAAGCGTTAATCAAAATGGGTTGTGCCTGATCCGTGATATCAAAAACCAAAAGGTTAGTTCCCTCGACTTGTATTGTGGAAATTGAATCTTGATGGCGCGGATAGTTTTGAAATCTTTTCTGATAGTTGGGATTTTCAGAAACCGTATTGTCTGTCCTGTAATTGACTTTCAATTGGTCCAACCACAATGCAGCACCGTTATCACTTGTCTTGTCGTAAGTCAAAATAACCTTGTTCGAGGAAGGGATATTCGTGGTCAACCCTCGCTCAATCACATAATTCGAAACTGAACTTGTGGCAACCGCCTGAAAAGATACACTTTCCCCGTTTTGAACAGATAAAGTGGTAGAAGATGAAGAAGACCGTGCAACTGCAGATATTTCAACTTCCATAGTAGAGGCATTGAGAGGGCTCAACGGTAGGTCAAAAACTTGTGTCGTGGTAAAGTCAAACAACTCACCAAACCAGCGACGCCCGGTTCCTACCAGATTGTAAAGCGCTGTGTCTCTGTGGTAAAATTGGTTTGAAGTACCTAAAGCTCTCGTTGAACCGCCAAATAGATCTGCGTTGCGCTCAACCATTGTAAACGACTGCGACGTTGAAGCTGCGCTAACCATGAAATGCTCGTAATTTGAATATGGGTGTGCCGTATACTCATAGCGATCATTTGAGGTATCCCATTTTATACCGTATGGTCCGTTCATGTAGAAAAACACTTTGGATTGAGCATCTAACAAACCATCAGTATCAGAGATATAATAGTGAACAGGAGTTGTAAAAAATTGAGAAGTATCATTAAGATGAGAAAGTGCCGACTCTGTCCTAGCTTGAATAACCAATCGGTCTAAACGGTCTCCTAACGACAAAATGCCACGGTCAATGATTTCATCGCCCGAAAGCATGTGTATGCCAGGTTTGGATGTTCGATATTGAACATATTCACCATATTCGAAGTTGACCTGGCCGGAGATTTGGAGGTAACTTAATAAACAAAGGAGGTAGAATACAATTTTCTTCACATGAGCAAAATTACTTCAACTTATAAGAAATGCCACAATAAAAGCGTTTAACAACAAACGGCAATGCAATGAAAATCGTACTTTTTTTGCTTATACTTGTCTCTTGAAAATACAGCTAAATCAATGAACACATTGAAGTCACGCATAATTATCACTTGTACAGCGCTGATTGTGAGCACCTTAGGTTTCTCGCAAGACGCTCATTTCAGCCAATATTATGCGAACCCAATCTATCTAAATCCTGCGTTTGCGGGACTTGACAGGTGTCCAACGGTTCACACAAATTACAGAAATCAGTATCCCGCCCTTGGAGTTTATCAAACCTACTCTGCTACTTACGATCAATATGTAGACAGAGTGAACGGAGGGGTTGGATTAATGGCATTACAAGACGATGCTGGCAATGGAGCTCTTACACTTACTGAAGTAAGCGGTATTTACAGCTATCATCTTGAAGTAAATAAAAGCCTTACGCTACTCAGTGGATTTCAAGCAACTTTTCGTCAGAGAAGCTTAGAGTGGGGAGACTTTACTTTTCCAGATATGATCGATCCTTTTTACGGATTTGTCCTTCCAACTGGAGAGACGCCACCTGGCAATAATTTCAAAAATAACTTTGACTTAAGTTTTGGAATGCTTGGCTTTACAGACAAGTGGTATTTTGGTTTGGTTGGTCATCATTTAACAGAACCCAACGAGGCTTTTTTAAGTGAAAGTAGATTACCTATTAAGTTTACTGCGCACGCAGGTGCCAACATTCCAATAGGCAGAAAGAGGTTGTATAATAGTCTGCAGTCTTATATAGTACCCAATGTCGTGTACCAAACACAAGGCTCGGCTTCTCAGCTTACCGCAGGAGTTAGTTTTGCACGAGGACCACTTGCAGGTGGGTTGGCTGTTAGACAGGGCAGTTTTAACCCTGACGCTGTAATCTTTATACTAGGTATCACTCCTCCGGATGTACCATGGACGTTCGGATACAGCTATGATTACACGATAAGTGATCTTACAAACTCACTCGGTGGTTCACACGAAGTGAGCCTTGGATACAAATTTCCATGCCGTGTAAAAGCGAGCAAGCTAAAGCCACTGAAGTGTCCTAAATTCTAACCAGCAACAATTTTGAATACATGAATAGATTCTTTCAATTTTCAATTGCAACCATAGCCACTGCTCTTTTAGCGGGTTGCTCAAGCCCTACATCTAATGCTACAGGGTGGGCAATTAACAATAAAAAAAATGGTGGTTTTCAGGCCAATCTCAGTTATAAAGGCCAAGAAGTAGGTCCAGGTTTAGTCTTCGTAGAAGGAGGAACCTTCATGATGGGTCAAGTAGAGGAAGATTTCGTAAAAGATTGGAATAACGTTCCTCGCCGCGTAACAGTTAGTTCGTTTTATATGGATGAAAACGAAGTAACAAACTTAGATTATCGAGAGTACTTGTATTGGTTACGTAGAGTATACGATTATGATTACTATCCAGAAATTTATAGAAGTGCCCTTCCTGATACATTAGTTTGGAGAGACAAGTTAGCTTACAACGATAATTTCGTAGAAAACTACCTGCGCCACCCTGCTTATAACTACTACCCTGTTGTAGGTGTGAGTTGGTTACAAGCGCAAAGATTTTGTTCATGGAGAACAGACCGTGTCAATGAAGCAATTTTAATTCGAGAGGGTATTCTAAAAGATATGCCTGATCAAATGGATGCAGATAACTTCAATACTGAAGTATACTTGTATAAACAAGGAGAATACGTTCAACAAAATAGAAAGGGTCTAAAAGATCTCAATCCAAACAGTGTTTATGGCAAAGAGGGACGTCCAGCCAGAATAGAGGATGGGATTGTTCTACCAAAATACCGCCTTCCAACAGAAGCAGAATGGGAATATGCCGCTTATGCCGATGGTGGAAAACGCATTTACAATCGTGTAGTTGATAAAAACAAATACACCTGGAACGGAAATGGCACAAGAAATCCGGATAAAGATGACAGAGGTCAAATTTTAGCAAACTTTAAACGTGGTCGTGGAGATAACATGGGTACTTCAGGTTGGCTGAATGATGAGGCTGACGTAACTATGCAGGTACGATTCTATCCACCAAACGATTATGGCCTTTACGATATGGCTGGAAATGTTAGTGAGTGGGTTATGGATGTCTATCGTCCTGTAAGTCTATCAGATGTCAATGATTTCCGCGCATTCCGTGGTAATGAATTCAAACATTATGACAAAAATTACCAAGACATTGGTTCTTTGGAAGTGTTGCAAGATCCGCAAAAGGAAGTTCGTAATGGGGATACTGTTATCGTTCGACTACCAGGTCAATTGCCAATACGCTCGGTAACAGTTGAGGAAAACGTTAATCGTCGTAACTATTCAAAATCAGATTACCGCGACTATCTTGATGGTGATCAAGAAAGCTCACAGAATTACGCCAACCCAGTTCAAGAAGGTGAATCACCTATGTATGATTACGGCAATAAAACGCTCATTGGTAATACTAGCCGTGTTTACAAAGGTGGAAGCTGGAAAGACCGTGCATATTGGTTAAGCCCTGGAACCCGTCGTCATCTCGAAGAAGATCAAAGTACTGATGATATAGGATTCCGTTGTGCCATGGATAAAGTTGGATTCCAAAATGAAACCAGCAAAAAAAGCAAACGTCCAACAAAGGTAAAACAGCATAAATTCAAGCGTTACAAGATGTAATTCTTGAAGTTGAATAAATCTCAAAAGCCCCGCTTCCGCGGGGCTTTTTTGTGATGTACATTGTATTTGAATTTATCGCTTGAAAAAATGACGCCATTCGAAGCCTTTTTGAACTCCTCTACTGTAAGTACGGATACACGTAATATTCCGAAAGGTTCTATTTTCTTTGCACTGAAGGGCGCACGTTTCAACGGTAATCTATTTGCTTTACAAGCACTCGAACTTGGAGCTAATTATGCAGTCGTGAGTGAATCTGTAGGCGAAGACGACCGATTAATATTGGTAGATGATGTTCTCGAGGCACTACAAGACTGTGCAAGAGCTTACAGAAGATACCTTGGCATTCCTATCATTGGTCTAACCGGCAGCAATGGTAAAACCACTAATAAAGAGCTGTTTCACGCTGTTTTGAGCACCAATTTCAAGACGTATGCAACAGCGGGAAATTTCAATAACCACATCGGCGTCCCCTTGTCCTTATTAAATATCCCGCGAGATAGTGAGTTAGCAGTGATAGAAATGGGTGCCAATCACCAAAAGGAAATTGCCCAACTTGCTGCAATATGCGAACCTACAATTGGCTACATAACTAACTACGGAAAAGCACACTTAGAAGGGTTTGGCGGCGTTGAAGGCATTATAAAAGGTAAGAGTGAACTCTACGATTACCTCCGCTCGTCAGGTGGTCGAGCGATGGTAAACCTCAACGATCCCATTCAAATCGAGAAAAGTACAGGTATCAGTCAATTTGGCTATAGCAGAGAAGAAGGTCTCATCCAATGGAGCCCTTCAAGCACTACTGAATTTGCCGGAGTTCACATAGTCCACGGTGAAGAATCCTATTCCATCCAAAGCCAATTGAGTGGCTCCTTTAATGAACAGAACATCGTTGCGGCGGCATGTCTCGGTCATCATATGGGCGTAGACGCTAAGGCAATCAAATCTGCCATCGAATCCTATGCTCCAAAAATGAATCGTATGGAGTGGCGAGAGACGGCAGCCAATAAGGTTTTGCTTGATGCGTATAATGCAAACCCTACCAGCATGAAGCTGAGTGTAGAAAGCTTTGCTACCTGGCACAGGCAAGACGGATTATTGGTGCTAGGTGATATGTTCGAATTAGGGGAAGAAAGTGGAGCAGAACATCAAGCGATGGTCAATTACATCCGCGAACTTCAAATGGAAGACCAAACCGTCCTTGTAGGTCAACACTTTGGTGCTACCGATTGGTCTGGCCTGCAGTTTTCAACCACGGATGAATTGGCCAACTATTGGAAAGAAAAAGGCGCCCCGAAGGACGCCTCTATACTTTTAAAAGGTTCTCGAGGAATCGCCTTGGAAGCACTCCTCTCCCTCCTTTAGGAATTCTTGATTAAATCTCTTGAGATTACGATTCTTTGAATCTCCGAGGTACCCTCGTAAATCTGGGTAATCTTCGCATCACGCATCAAACGCTCTACATGATATTCCTTCACGTAGCCGTATCCGCCATGCACTTGAACCGCTTCAGTACTAACCCACATGGCTGCTTCAGACGCTGCAAGTTTGGCCATGGCACTTTCTTTATCGTAAGGCATACCTTGATCTTTTAACCACGCAGCCTTGTACACAAGCAATCGAGCTTGCTCCACCTTCATTTCCATATCTGCGAGTTTGAACGCAATGGCTTGATGGTCGTGAATAGGTTTACCGAAGGTTTTACGCTCTTTTGAATAGGCTAAAGCAAGGTCCAACGCACCTTGAGCAATACCTAGAGCCTGCGCGGCAATGCCTATACGACCCCCGCTCAACGTTTTCATAGCGAATTTGAATCCAAATCCGTCTTCGCCAATTCTATTTTCCTTTGGCACCTTTACATCGTTAAAGAGCAAGGTGTGTGTATCCGATCCACGGATACCAAGTTTATCTTCTTTTTGTCCCACCACAAAACCATCCATGCCTTTCTCGACGATGAGAACGTTTATGCCTCGGTGCCCTTTTTCACGATCAGTCTGTGCGATAACCAGGGCAATTTCACAGCTGTCGCCGTTGGTGATCCAATTCTTGGTGCCGTTTAGCAGGTAATAGTCCCCCATATCTACTGCTGTAGTGCTTTGCGAAGTTGCGTCTGAACCTGCTTCGGGCTCGCTTAAACAAAAGGCGCCTATATGCTCACCAGAAGCAAGTTTGGGAAGGTATTTGGCTTTTTGGGCTGCGTTCCCAAAAGTATCTAGCCCCCAGCAAACTAGACTGTTATTTACACTCACTACAACCGACGCAGATGCATCAATTTTAGAAAGCTCCTCCATCGCGAGAACATAAGACAAGGTATCAAGGCCTGATCCGCCGTAATTAGGATCAACCATCATACCCATGAAGCCTAGCTCGCCGAGTTGTTTGATTTGTTCGTGTGGAAAGGTTTGGTTAGTGTCGCGCTCAATAACGCCTGGTAGTAATTCGTTTTGGGCAAAATCTCGTGCCGCATCGCGAATCATCAAATGCTCCTCGGATAGGTTGAAGTTCATCGAAAATTCTGTTTATTATTGGTTTGACAAATGTACAACGCAACTCTCAATATTTTAGGCCTTATGAGCGGTACTTCCCTCGATGGAATGGATGCTGCTTTAGTCCAATTCAGCGAAGAGAACGACCTTCAATGGCGGCTTCTCGAACACTTTGAATTCGGGTATCCCGAGGCGCTGAAAACACTAGTAAACAATTGTTTCAAGGACGCCTCACTACAAGCTGAAGTTGACCAAGCATTTGCCGAATGGACCATTTCATGCATTGAGCATATCAAAGAAAAAACAGACTACGAAATTCACGCTGTTGGTTCTCATGGACAGACCATTTTTCACGATCCACAAAACAAATACACCTTTCAAGCGGGATGCTTGGCTGACATTGCATACGCTACGGGCATTCCATGCATCACTGATTTTCGCATTCAGGACGTCTTGCTTGGTGGTCAAGGAGCTCCCTTAGTACCTATGGGCGACCACCTTCTGTTTGGGAAATACGAAGCAGCACTTAATCTTGGTGGATTTGCCAATGTGAGCATCGGAAATCCTCAGTTAGCAAATGGCGTATTGTATGCTTTTGATATTTGCCCTACAAACTATGTTTTGAACGCCTTTGCCCGTGAATTGGGAAAAGAATACGACGCATATGGAGCGCATGCTTCGCGCGGTTCTATCAATCAATGGGTGTTGGAAGAGTTGAATAGCCTCCCCTACTTTGATAAAAAGCCGCCTAAGAGCCTCGGAGCGGAATGGGTAGAATCCCAAGTCTTTGACAGAATAGACTACTTACAGCCCTCAGACGCCCTTGCTACCTATTGCGAACATATTGCTTTACAAATCTCTAAAGTCCTTGCAGGAAAACGTGTTTTAGTCACCGGTGGAGGTGCATGGAACGATTACTTATTGGGACGAATAAAAGCGTACGGAGTAGAATTAGAACGCCCTGAAAAAGAGGTGGTCGACTTCAAGGAAGCCATCATTTTCGCACTCCTTGCCTATCTGCGTTTTACTGGGAAGGACAACGTATTAGGAGCGACCACAGGTAGTGGTAAAAATCATAGTTCGGGCAAAGTATTTTGGCCTTAAATAGTACCTTAGGGCTTCCTAAATACAGACGCGATGAAAGAACAACTACGCGCATTTGAAGAGCGCCCTGCTGAAATAGTCTTTAATTGGCACGACCCGCTGACGGAAGCAAAAGGCTGGGTAGTAATAAACAGCCTCCGCGGCGGAGCTGCTGGCGGTGGAACACGCATGAGGAAAGGCCTTACAGAAAGTGAGGTATTGTCCCTTGCAAAGACCATGGAAATCAAATTTACCGTTGCTGGACCTGCTATTGGCGGTGCGAAAAGTGGTATTGATTTCGATCCAAACGACCCTCGAAAAGATGGCGTTTTGCGCCGTTGGTACAAGGCCGTATATCCTTTATTGAAAAACTATTATGGTACAGGTGGAGATTTGAACGTCGACCAGAAAAAGGAAGTGATCCCAATTACTAGTGAGTTGGGCATTCTACACCCGCAAGAGGGTGTACTGAACGGCCACTACCAACCAGGAGATTTTGCCAAAGCAAGAAAGATCAAACAACTTCAAGATGGGGTTAGTCTTAGCGTAACTAGTGAAGAACTATTACCTAAGGGCTCCGACTCTATGAAAGTAGGTGATATGATCACGGGGTACGGGACTGCTGTGAGCGTGAAGCACCTGTATGATCTTTGGGGACAAGATATTTCTGGAAAGCGTGTGATCATCCAAGGCTGGGGCAATGTTGCCTCGGGTGCTGCTTACTACCTGAGCCAAATGGGCGCTAAAATTGTGGGAATCATTGACATTGCGGGCGGGCTCATGAAACACGAAGGATTTTCACTTGAAGAAATAACGGACTTGTTCAATAATAAAAACGGTAACGCCTTAAACGCACCGAACATCATACCATTCGAGCAGGCCAACAAAGATATTTGGTCTATCGGTGCAGAGGTTTTTATCCCTGCGGCAGCTTCAAGGCTTGTCAATCGAATGCAACTCGCACAAATGTTGGACAATGGGTTGGAGATCATCTCTTCAGGAGCCAATGTGCCTTTTGCTGATAAAGAAATTTTCTATGGTCCCATCGCAGAATTGGCCGATCAAAAATGTGCGGTCATTCCAGATTTCATCTCAAACTGCGGAATGGCACGAGTTTTTGGTTATTTGATGCAAGAGGATGCAGAATTAACCGATCTAGCTATATTTCATGACGTAAGTCACACTATATTAGGAGCACTTCAAGATATTGAAGCCGTAAAATCGAAACACACTAACATTACTTCCAAAGCATATGCGAATGCTTTGAAACTTTTAATCTAAAAATCAATGACCTACACTTTGATGCTTGTGGTGTTTGTATTGGGTTATGCAGCCATTGCCTTTGAACACCAACTCAAAATCGATAAGGCAGCAGCAGCCTTGGTTACGGGAGTTTTGACTTGGACACTGTATATCGTTGCCAGTCACCATTACCACGAAGTAGAAGAACATTTACTCCATCACCTCAGCGAGATTTCATCCATCCTTTTCTTCTTGATTGGGGCGATGACCATCGTAGAGCTCGTGGATGCTCACGAAGGTTTTGCTGTTATTACAGACCGAATTAAGACCACCAACAGGGTAAAGCTGATGTGGATTATTGGTATTCTCAGCTTCTTCTTCTCGGCAGCTTTGGATAATCTCACGACCTCGATTGTAATGGTCAGCCTTTTGCGCAAGCTCATTGCAGATCAGAAGGACCGCTGGTTCTTCGCAGGTATGGTAGTCGTGGCAGCAAATGCCGGCGGGGCCTGGTCACCTATCGGTGATGTAACCACAACCATGCTTTGGATCAAAGGACAGATTACAGCAGGTGCTGTCGTTTCTGATCTTATCGTTCCGTCGTTGTTCACCCTTTTGGCACCGCTTGTACTTCTTTCTTTCCGCTTGAAGGGGGATGTCACGCGCCCATTGAAAGCAGAAACCGCAGAACATTATCTAGACCCAACTACGCCTTTCGAAAGAAACTTCGTCTTCTTCGCTGGGGTAGCAGGATTGGTTTTCGTTCCAATTTTCAAAACAGTTACCCATCTACCTCCATTCATGGGGATGATGTTGTCTTTGGGAGTTTTATGGTTGATTACAGATATCATGCACCGCAGAAAGCCTGCAGATGTAAAGCACCACCTCAGCCCGCTTGGGGTGCTCCAAAAGATTGATACGCCTTCGGTATTATTCTTCTTAGGGATTCTTTTGGCTGTGGCTTCGCTTCAAAGCATGGGCCAGCTTGGAGATTTAGCAATAGCGCTTGACGAAGGTATTGGGACCGATACGCAGAATGGCGTATACGTCGTGGGTATCATTATTGGTCTACTTTCTTCTATTGTAGACAACGTACCGCTCGTTGCTGCTGCAATGGGAATGTATGAAACCACCGAGGCTGGCTTGTTTATGCAGGACGGTACCTTCTGGCAGTTCTTGGCCTACTGTGCCGGAACGGGTGGTTCTGCCCTGATCATTGGATCTGCAGCAGGTGTTGCAGTCATGGGACTAGAAAAAATAAGTTTTGGTTGGTATTTAAAGAATATTTCACTGCTTGCACTCGTTGGATATTTAGCGGGAGCTGGAGTTTATATCCTACAAAACATGTTGCTGGCTTAAGGCCTTTCAAGTTGTTGATATTTCAAAAGCCTCCGCGAAGCGGGGGCTTTCTTTTTATAGATATTTGGGTAAATCACATAGCAGAAATGAGTACACTATTCCTTCAAATTCAAAAGGGCGCAGAGGCCGTATCAACTGAAGAACCAACAGAAAAAACAATGTCTATCCTGGAGCTAATGACCTCAGGTGGAATAGGTGGGATTTTGATCATGGCATTCCTTGGAGTGCTGAGCATATTCGCCGTTTATATTTTCTTTGAGCGCTTCGGTGCCATCCGCTCTGCCAACAAGGTAGACCCGAACTTCATGAACAACATTAAGGACATGGTGATGGACGGCAAGCTAGATGCAGCTGGAGCACTTTGCAAGGCAGAGAGTACTCCTGTGGCACGCATGATTGAAAAAGGGATCAGCCGTATTGGCAAACCGTTAGGAGATATTACTCAGGCGATTGAGAACCAAGGCAAACTAGAAGTAACTCGATTGGAAAAGGGCTTGCCTATGCTCGCTACCATATCTGGTGGTGCACCGATGATTGGGTTCTTGGGAACAGTAATTGGGATGATTTTGACCTTTAAGGAAATGGCAAACGCCGGTGGCCAGATCAAACTAGATATGATGGCAGAAGGTATCTACACCGCGATGACTACTACGGTAGCCGGTCTTTTGGTAGGTATCATTGCCTACTTCGGATACAACTTCCTAGTGACTCGAGTAGACCGTGTGGTTTACAAGCTTGAGGATAGCGCCATGGACTTCTTGGATCTGTTGCACGAACCTGCTTAATCGGAATCGATTATGAATTTAAGATCAAGAAGTAAAGTAAGTGCCGAGGTGAACATGTCATCCATGACTGACCTCGTATTCTTACTGCTCATTTTCTTCATCCTGGCTTCCACTTTGGTAACCTCTAGTGCCCTAGACATTATTCTTCCAAAGAGTGGTGCGCAAACGGTCAAGAAGAAAAACATTACCCTCACGGTAAATGAGGATTTAGAATTTGATGTGAACGGCACGATAGTAAGCTACGATCAAGTGGAACGCACCTTACTTGGCGAGGTAGGGAAATTACCTGCTGATGAACAAGCCGTAGTTGTTCTTCGTGCTGATCAAACAGTACCAACAGGCGAAACTGTGCGTTTATTAGATATCGGTTACCGCAATAACATGAAAATGATTATTGCCACTGATCCGAACTAAATATGGCATTCAACGAGCATAGAAATAGGAATCGAGCACGATTTTGGACGGTAACCATACACGTCCTGCTCTTGCTATGGTTTGCCTTTGCCGGTCTAAAGTATCAAGATCCTCCACCTGAGGACGGTATTGCAATCAATTTTGGATTCAGCGATGACGGATTTGGAGACAACACACAAGCTGCCCCTGTTACTCCACCGCCACCTGCTCCGGAAACACCAGTCGAAGAGACGCCACCAGTTCAAGAAGAAGTGGTCACACAGGATGTGGAAGACGCACCTGTGATCGAAGAGCCGAAAGAGGAACCAATAAAAGAAACACCTAAGGAGCCCGTCAAAGAGCAACCAAAAGAAACGCCTAAAGAAAATCCACAGCCGGATCCAGAACCTGAACCGGACCCACAGCCGACAGAAGAGGAATTAGAACGCCAACGTAAGACGGATCGATTAAACCGCATGTTCAATACCAACAATAAAGGCAGTGGCAGCGGCGAAGGAGAAACACAAGGCGGTGGCGACCAAGGTGACCCTAATGGGGCTTTAAGCCCGAACAGAACAGGAAATGGAGGCATCGGGAACAATGGTCAGTATTGGATGAAAGGCAAGCCCTTAGACATTCCAAAACCAGAAACCGGTTGTAATTATAAAGGTGTCGTTGTTATAAAAATCGCCGTAAATGAGAAGGGGCAAGTGTTTGAAGCAGAGTTGGCGCTCAATGATCAAATTCCATCAGGTCTAGCCAAATCTAATTTTGGGTCAAATACATGTTTAGTGCAAAAAGCTAAAATTGCTGCCAAGAATTCAAAATGGAGTCAAGACCAAGGCAACTTAAGAAGAGTTGGATTTATAGTTTACCGCTTTGAATTGAATTAATGACCTATACTGAAGCTGTAAAGTGGCTCTATGATGCCGTACCCAATTTTCAACGTGACGGTGGTAGCACGAATTATAAAATTGGATTGGAAGGACCGCAAGAATTATGGGAGTATCTCAATGGCCCCGGGCATTCTATCCCAACTATACACATTGCCGGAACTAACGGTAAAGGTTCCTCTACGCACCTTCTCGCCTCAGGAATGAAGGAAATGGGTTTACGCGTCGGTGTATTCTCTTCCCCCCATCTATTCGACTTTAGAGAGCGTGCAAAGATTGGTTCCGAAATGATTTCTGAGGAATTTGTTGCCAACTGGGTGACCCAACACGTGAATGCCTTCGAAGAGCGCGGCAACAGCTTCTTTGAACTCACTATGATGTTGGCAATGAGCTGGTTCGAGGACCAACAAGTAGACTGGATCATTCTAGAAACAGGAATGGGCGGTCGATTAGACGCTACCAACATTTGTTCTCCAGAAATATGCCTAATCACGAATATCGGACTCGATCATCAACAATTTTTAGGCGATGATCGCCGAACCATAGCGAGTGAGAAAGCAGGAATAATCAAGGCTGGTGTTCCTGTAGTTGTAGTAGAAAAAGATGCAGAGACCAAGGATGCTTTTATTGATGCATCCAGCGCAAAAGGTGCTCCCCTCTTTTGGGCCAATTACTATGATTTACCGTCCGATTTAAAAGGAAGCTATCAGAAACACAACATCAATGGTGCTGCAGCCGTATTGGATTTATTATTCCCTGAAAGTAAGAGCTTGTGGAGTCTGGGGTTCACTAGAGTTCGGGAAAACACGGGATTCTTTGGACGTTGGACCCCCATCTATGAGTTGCCCCGAGTCGTAGTTGATACTGGACATAATAGCGCTGCTTTTGCTTTTCTCGTGAAGCAAGCGGCGTCGGAGTGTCGCGGTCGCCAGCATTGGGTGTTGGGCGCCGCCGCTGACAAAGACTTCAGTGCAGTGCTGAAGCAATTGCCCACAGAAGCAAGCTATTATTGGACCGCAACATCGAATAACCGCACATTATCGGCTGAGGCCTTAAGTGACATTGGCTCGAAATTTGAACTTAATGGAAGACAATACGACAACGTAAACAACGCTTTAGAGGCTGCAAAACTTGCGGCAGAAGCAGGTGATTTGATTATCGTTGCAGGTTCTAACTTTGTGGTAGCAGATTTACAATTATGAAAAAGACAGCATTTCTCTTAGCCTTTATGCCATTCATGCTATTGGCACAGACTGAAGAAGTAAAACAGCGGACTGCCCTATTTCTTCAAGAGCAGAGTGCCAAGTTCAAAATCAAGGAACTCAACGGCTCTGAACCTGATTACGGTGTATTGGGCGAAACCCAATTCGTCTTTCATCAGTACTATCAATTAAAGCAGATAGAGAAAGAGGTAAATGAGCTGGGCAATAGTGTTCGTCCCAAATACGATTTGAGCACTTTTGTTTACGAGGATGAAGAAGAACTCAAGTATGCTTTGAAATTCTGGTTCAAGGAATTCATCGGAAACAAGCGCATCACTCCTGGTCGTGATTACCGTACCGTTGATCATGTTGACCCTGCTATTATAATCATCGACGGAACTAGCATCAGTATTCTCACGTTGAGCTGCTACGCAACAGATATAGATGAATTCAGAAACTGGCGCAGTGCCATGCTAGGTGTATTCGGCTCTCCGAATGCAATGGTCATTGAGATTGGTTGTAACGGACCTATTGAATGGACTAAAAACGCACCCGATCCAAAGGATCCAAGCTGGAGGCGTTAATTCTACTACACCTTAATATTCGGCCCGAGTACTATTGTTGGTCGTCTGTAGGTTTTCCGCTTTAATTCACCCTTAGATGCTTTCGTCGAAAATGCACTAAGTGCCACTGCTTCATCCAAGTGTTTTTTAGTTGGGTGAAGATTTTCTAAATCAGCAATGGTCAGGGTTACACTTAAGATACTTCGGTGCTTTCGCAGACTCCATTTTGCAGACTTATAAAGGTTTAGAAAGTGTCTTTTCATCACGTTGTTGTGCAACACAATAGGTTTCAACTCATCCAAGGTCAAACGTGCGTTCTGAAGGGCCGAACGATCTACCTGCCGGTTATACGCCTGCTCGACACGTTGCTGTATAGTTACAGATGTTTCACTTTCAACTTTCGGTACTGCTGGAGTTTGCATCAGCTGAAGGTCTATACGGTCCATTAAGGCACCGGAGAGTATTCCTTGGTGTCTATGAAAAGAAGCCGCACTGCACGTACATTCTAACTCTGCATGATTGAAATAGCCGCAATGACATGGATTCATAGCCATGATCATCTGAACCCTGTGCCGATCCATATGGAGCAATAAGGCGTCCAAGACGGATTTTGAAAATGTAGGCAACTCATCTAAAAAGAGTACACCGCCTAATGCACTATGGAACTTGCCCAATACTCCTTTGGAGACAGCTCGGAACTCTGAATTCCATAATTCTACTTCGTCTAGCTCAAACTTGTCTTTGAGTGCTTGAATTTCTTTCGAGCCAAATAGGGATTTTACAGATTCCTCTGGAACAGTGGTAACCGTTGGGCGGCGACCGCCGAAGGTGGAGCCGCCCTCTTCGTTGATCATCGTAAAGACCCTCCTGTCTGACATATTCATTGGTGGTAATATAGACGGGAATCGAGCCAAGAGCATCGTTTTCCCAATCCCAGGAGCGCCATTGAGCAATACATGGTGTCCTCCACAGGCGGCTATTTCTAAGGCACGTTTAAACGACTGAAGGCCTTTCACCTCACTAAAGCACCCATGCCCTTGTTCTTCTATCTGAAGATTTGTTCTATCCTTCTCAGCTGGACGGATGCCCTTTTGAAGAAACGCCACCACTTCGCTGAACCTAGAGACGTTCACTATTTCTAAGGTGTGGAATTCTGCACTGAGACGTGCCATGCTATTGCTCGGTACATTGAGAATAACACGCTTGTGACCACTGTGAAAAGCTGTTTGGAGGAGCTTAAATGGTGCGGCGGCAGGCTCGATGGTCCCATCCAACTGTATGGCTCCATAAAACAAGGATTGGTCTATGAGTTCTGTAGAAATCTGGCTACTTGCACCAAGGATTCCAACCGCCATAGGCAGGTCATAATGACTCCCTTTCTTGAGAAGTTCTAACGGTCTGAAGTTTAGAGTTATTCGTTGCCCCGGCCAATGCCATCCTTCGTTTTTTAAAGTCGCATAGATGCGTTGCCTGTTCTCTTTAATGGAAGAATGTACATTCCCGGATATATGAAACTTTATACCACGAGATATATTGACCTCTAGTAGTACCGGGACTGGAAGAAGAATGGACGGCTGTACGGTGTGAATTCGGATGAGCATAGCGAATTAGAATTGATTGGTTTATCAAATTCTGAATTGGCTACAGAAGACCCAAGAAATGTGAAAAAGTAAAAGTTACCGACAGCGCTTATTCTTCCCCTTTATTAGCGAGCTGGCCGCAGGCTGCATCGATATCTTGACCACGAGAATGGCGGATAGTTGTAATGATTCCTTTGTTTTCAAGGATGCGTTTGTACATGTCCACCGCCTCTTGTGGAGCTTGGGTGTACGGTCCGTTATCAATCGGGTTGTACTGAATAATGTTCACCTTGGTGGGTATTGCGCCACAGAATTTAGCCAAAGCCTTAGCGTCCGATTCTTGATCATTAATACCCTTCCAGATAACGTATTCAAACGTCACGTTCTTACCCGTTTTAGAATACCAGTACTGTAGGCTTTCGCGCAGATCTGCAAGGGTGGTCGTTTTATGTGCTAGGGGCATCAGTTTTGCGCGCTTTTCTTCGATAGCGCTATGCAAGGAAATGGCCAAGTTAAATCTCACCTCATCGTCAGCCATCTTCTTGATGAGCTTCGGTACCCCGATGGTACTTAACGTAATACGACGTGGGCTAAGACCTAATCCTTTAGGGTCGGTGATTTTATCAACCGCAGAAAGGACATTCTGGTAATTCAACAAGGGTTCTCCCATGCCCATAAACACAATGTTGGTTAATGGTCGTCCGAAGTATTCCTTGCCCTGTTTGTCAATCACGACAACTTGGTCATAAATCTCGTCAGGAGAAAGATTTCGCATGCGTTTCAATGCAGCTGTCGCACAGAAAGTACAATCCAAGGAGCAGCCCACTTGGGAGCTTACACAAGCTGTAATCCTTTTTTCTGTTGGGATTAAAACCGATTCAACCAAGGCCCCATCGTGAAGCTTTACCGCATTTTTAATGGTACCATCCACACTGCGTTGCATCAAATCAACCTGAAGTAAGTTGAAGACAAAGTGATCGTCTAGCAATGCGCGAGTTGACTTACTGAGATTCGTCATTTCATCAAAGCTCTGCGCGCTTTTTTGCCAAAGCCACTGATAGACTTGTTTGGCACGGAAGGCCTTTTCTCCGTTCTCTTCAAAGAACTGGATCAATGCTTCCTGGGATAGTCCGCGGATGTCTCGCTTGTTATCGGTCATAGTGTAAAGATACGCACAGCAAAAAGGAATTAAGGCATATCACGCTCTACCAAATACCCCATTTTTCCCATTTGGTAATCTCGCATAGCTTCCATGATTTCCGTCTGATTCGTCATCACGAAAGGACCATAGCTTTCCACCTTTTCACCTATAGGCGCTGCAGCAATAAAGAAGACCTTGGTGCCCTCCTCTAAATGCGCCGTGTAATCGCCTGCATTTAAATGATAGAGCGTGGCATTTTCCACCAGGCCGTAACCCTCAAGTCGCCCTGCACCACTCAGGAGGTAAAACAAACCGTTTTCACCTTCTTTCACGGTAAAGGAAAACGGCGCTGTGGTAGCTAAGCCGTGGGCACTAGTTACGGGATAAGCACCTTTCAAAGGACCAATAGCTTGGTTGTGACCTAGATCGCCTGAAACTATCTTTAATTCTGGATGCCCGTGAGCAGAAGGCAATTCCTCTTTTTGAAACGGCAAATACACAGGCTCCATCATTTTCTTCGCCCTGGGAAGATTGACCCAAATTTGAATAATTTCCTGGACACCGCCAATCTCACAAAGTTCTGCTGGTGGGCGCTCACTGTGAATGATGCCCATACCCACATCTGTCCATTGAACGCCGCCACCGCCTACAACACTATTGTTACCGCGGCTGTCTCTATGGTGGACACCTCCTTCCCACATAAATGTAATGGGAGAGAAACCTCTATGTGGATGCGGACCAACCCCGGCATCCCAGCGGTCTGTACCGGGAGCGATAGTACTTCTGTGATGATGAATAAGCAGAAAAGGATCAATCTGATCGACGCTTTGCGTCGGAATCGGCTGTTTTACAGGATGCGGACCCATCATGACTTCGTGGGCAGGTAAGGCGCGGAGTACTGGCATGATTACTTGTTTAAACAAGGAACAAGTTACCACGAAAAGAGTTTATTCGACGATAGTAATTGCAGGTGTAACTAAAACATTGCTCTGGTTTCCCGCACGATCGACAACATAAATGTCGTAATCTACCGTTTCGGAATTTTCGCTACCGGTAATGTACACGCTGTTGATGGTCCATTCGAGCTCTCCTTGAATACTCACCACAGCTCCACCAGGCACAATATTAGAAATTCGGAATTCATGTGCCAGCCCCAATCTATTATCTACAACGAACAGGTTCGGGTCGTCCGTGAAGTTTTCACCCAGGTCGCCGTCTTTATCATAAAAACTGATACGCATGTAAATACTATCCTGGTACTCCTGAACGGTACCAGGACTCACCTCCTCGAGGCTTATTTCAGGAGCGTGAGTTCTATTTCTACCGCACGAAACGGCCAGTACTGCAAGCAAAAATAAAATGGACTTTCTCATCACTTAATGTAAAAGCTACAGTGATCCTTGTACCACCAAGGTGAATCAAGTTCAGGACTGTTCACTGTATTGTCGCCATCCGAGTACCGGAGGTAGAAATAATTCGTGTCTCCAACAGTGAAAGTATTCGGTGGGAAAGCTACTGTCCAATAATCGCCAAAGTAAAACTGCGCATCGAAAGAAGTCGTTGCGGTGTATTCATCGCTATGGCTGAGGAAAAACTTGAAGTTTGAGAACTGCACAGGAAGCGTCATATCGTCGCTCATGTGAAACAAGAATCTTACGGTGTCATTGGCTTCAACCTCAAAAGGAAACTCCCAGCCCTGACGGGTGTCGTCTATTCTATTTCCGCTCCAATTCACTTCGCCAGAAAAAGCCACATACCAATCAAATCTAGGCACCTCGTTTGGTGCAATAGGCTCCTCACCTCTCACGTCTTTAGCGCCACCATTTATCCAAGCAACTACCTTATCAATCTCAGCTTGACTCAGAGGCGGTGCATAAAGCGGCATCTGACCAAGGGTGTCATTGGTTGTAGTTATACGGTTATACATCCATGATGCGCCTATATCACCAGGCACAACGCGGTGCTCGTAGGTAAGATCTTCGTCATTTTTAGTCACGGGATGATAAACCAGCGTATTATAACTGCCTTCGATAGTTCGAAAATCCGGCTCAAAGGTCCCGTCATGACAAGCTGGGTTCGCACACTTCGGCTCTAAAATATTCTTATGGATGTCCGCAAACCCGGTCAGCGCAGTGGAATCTTCGTCGTTGTTTAAATCGTCCCATGGATTGGGTGCAACTTCTCTAGAACAAGAAAACACTAAGGCTAAAAAAGCAGAAAGAATGACTAGCTTTCTCATGAAAATGCACTTTGTAATACGTTGCCCGGAAGGCTAACATCAATATCTTGACGGAATCCTAGAATATCTGCTATCGTCGGAACGACATCTACAGTGGCTCCTAAATCTGTATTCACGGAATCTTGATTCACTACTCCGTCTGGACCTATGACCATACAGAATACATCACGAGCCATTGGATCACCATTAGTATGATCTAGAGCAGCACGGCCGTTTTGATCAATAATACTATTGGCATTTAGGTTACGACCAATCTCCGGCATAACGATCAAGACAGTATCGTCTTTCATTCCCGGCGTACTTTGAATGGTATCCCAAAGGTGAGCCACTGCATAATCCGCGCGGTTCAGAGCATTACAATATTCACTAAAGTTCTCGTGAGCTACATCGACATTAAATAGATTTACTACGGTCAATTCTGGCTGGAACTTCTTAATCAACTCCTCGGCAAAAAAGACATTATACTGGTCGCCACTCATCCAAGAAGGGATACTCCAAGGGTTGTTTAGCTGACCCGTGACTCGCTTGTTTTGCATTTCAGTCATCCAAGCCACCATCTCTTCTCTATCGTCGGCACTATTGATAACACCACTGTTCAATGAATAGGTCTTCTTGAAATTGCTATCCATATAGGCCTGCAGGTCTTTGATGGTAGAAGCTTTCTGATCCGTAAACTCCAATTCATGACGCAAGTTTGTACTTACATCCCACCCGAAAAATGGATTTGGCGCTATTTGATTGGCAGCATAATTAAGACCATAATCAGGATGAGAACTATGGTTGAGCAGTGGATAAAGGTTGTTACTATGGCTGATCCACCATGCGTTTCGTGCCGCGTGAACAGGACTGTTGTGCTTACGATACAATTCAAATACCGTCGGCATTGGTGGATTTGTCCGAAGACTCAAGTTGCTATTGGTATGTTGCCCTGTTATGGCAGAGGTGTGGCCATTGAAGTGCCCTGTCGGACCGTCACTGAATTTAATGTTGGTGAACAGGGTACCATATTCCTGAAGTGTTTTACTCAAGGGTGAAGAAGGCATAGAATCTATGCTTCCTGCTATATCGCTGCTTATGCTCGAATTGCCTTTTAGCATATGAGGCATGAGATTACCTTCATTTTTTAAAACCGATTCAAGGTTTCGAACACCACCTGAAAACAGACAGAATACGACATGGTTTGCTCTTCTTGACCCCGTGGCAGCAAACAAGCGTCCCGATGGTAGAATAGTAGGTACTGCAATGGACGCTGCACCAAGTGCGCTCTTCTTTATAAAGGATCTGCGGTCCATATCAATAGTATTTATATTCTTGGCAGGTCATAAACACATAGTAAACGTCCTTCGCCGTCAAATCCGTTTGTTCAATCAATTGGCTCTCCCAGAAAGCCAACTCAAAATCGCTAGGGTCTCGCAATAAGAACTTTCTGTAGGTATCGGAAATGAATACAGACCTATCGGCAGCAATGGCAGCATCAGAGGGCAAATCCAGATCTGGCGATACGAGCATGGTCTGTACAATTTCATCAATGATTAATTCCTTGTCGCCGAACGATATGTACGCTTTACGCATTGTACTCAACACGTCCGGAGGTACCTCTTCACCGAATAAATCCCTATAGGCAATACTCATAAACTGAAGATCGTCCTTCAATTCCGTCTTGTTTCCTTCATTCGAAGGTTCAAGTGTCCCCACATCATAAACAACTTCGTTTGAGCACGATGCTAAGACCAATGCGATTAGTGCTATGTAAAACCTAACTGTTGACATATTCTGAACTGGTTAAAATATAGCGTTGAAGTTCAGTTCGGGTCCAATTCTGTTGGATGAGATCCAAATACTTCAAGGTCTCGTTAGTGTTCGGCGTACGATTATAATAAGACTCAAACAGCGAAATCACCATGCCCTGCTGGTACTCGCCACTACTAAAAATGATACTCAAAAAATCTGCTTTCGAGTTCCCGTTCGTTCCGTACAACAATGCCCATTGAAGATCTACCATATCAGAGGCTTGAGCCAGCTCCACATCCGTCGGATAACGGTGAAAGAAATGCTGATAAATGCTCACCACAAAGTTTTCGGTTCCGGCGTTGATTTCGTCATAATTATACAAGCGTACCATCCATGAACTCAATGCTGTATAGGAGGTGTCTCCCTCGAACCAACCTTGCATTGCCTTTATATGATCGTTCGATTTTTCAAGAAGCATGCCCCACCAAGCAGCATCGCCCGGAGAGGAAGCGTTGTCGTACTGTTCTTGGAACCAATCCCTATCGTCGTAAACGCTCCCAGTATCTACACCATCAACGAGACGGTCAGATAAGAACTGCCATGCCGCCCATTTTGAGGTCGGTCTGTTTTGCAGACCGAGAATGTACATGTTGCGAATTTCCCTGTCGTATCGATCCACATCAAG
>CBFHHP010000023.1:26830-29135 GCA_965655745.1 uncultured Schleiferiaceae bacterium | reverse complement strand
AATACCTTGGGCGACAAAGCTGAAGGATTGATTTATTTTTGACACATGGCAGAAGATAAGCGAACACACAACCCTATTGACCCCGATAAAATTGCTGAAAATGCAAGTTTATTGCCCTATGGTTCGTCGGTAAGTGCACCTGCATTCAAAGCAGTAGACGTGCTTAAAAACAAATCTCTCGACGTTAATGCCATGGAGATGCAAACAGATATGCAACTTGATCAGATTAAGGAGCAAATTGAACTGCTTGCGGCTCAAGCCAAAAAAATACAAGACCGCAAAGAGTTAAGCGCCCATATCTATAGTGCTGAGATGGGATTTAAACCGGAGATAAACCACACCTATTTCCTATACCGTCGCGACAACGGTTCTACCGTCTTAAGTATGATAGGTCCATCTGAATGGCGAAAGTGTCCCTTTGAGTTCATGCACAAAGTGCTACTTTTGGCCGACCACACTTGGGACATCGTCGAATAATGCTAGAACACATATACCACATAGAGCACGCGCAATCCCCTACGCTGGTTCTACTGCATGGCTACGGATCCAATATGCACGACCTCTTAGGTCTTAAGCAGTATCTCCCTCCAATGAATATTCTTTGCTTTCAAGCGCCAAAAGATATTGGTATGGGCGGATTTGCGTGGTACGACATCAATTGGGATAACGGGAATAAGATTATTGACGCTGAAGAGGTTCGTAGTGCAGCCCTCCTCGTCGAAGAGAGTATTACACTGTGGAAAGAAACACATAATATTAATGGTGCCGTTATATGCGGTGGGTTCTCACAGGGCGCAATACTGAGCATGGCCATTCTTAAAGGAGCTTACAAAGCTGCAGGTTACGTTTTAATGAGCGGGTACATGCTACCTGAATGGCGGAATACAGATTGGAACATCAGTGCTCCTGTACTTCAAACGCACGGTACTATGGATCATGTGATTCCATATGAATGGGCGGAAAGCGGCGCTAAACTTTTGGAAAACAAGGATTTTGAATTCAAATCCTACCCCATGGCACACAACCTAAATGCAGAGTGCATCGAGGATGTGAAACAATTCTTGCAACAATTCTAATTATGCCGTTAGGATTGTACGAGCAATCTTATCTGCAGCATTACCAGTACCATACCCGTTCCAAGAATAATCGAGTTGTGCTACACGGAAATCTGCAATTGCATGTTTTAATGAATCGGTGCCAATAATGTGTAAACGATTCACACCACGAGTTACCAACTCAACCCATTCCGTTTGCTCTCGTAATGTAATACAAGGTTTTTCGCTGAAATATGCCTCTTTTTGAAGACCTCCACTGTCCGTCAAAACTACCGAACATTCCTGCAGTAACCATAACATCTGGAAGTACCCTACAGGTGGCGACTGATGGATATTTAGCTGTAATCCGAATTCCTTTAATCTCTTCCTTGTCGATGGATGAAGTGGCATGTATAAGGGCAGCTGAGTAGCATGAACTTCATTAAGTTCATCGACCAATTGACTCAACTTCTCCCGATTACTTACGTTCTCAAATCTATGAACGGTAACCAGTCCGAATTCTTTTTCAAAGAATGTGCGGTCCCCCATTTCAGCTACCCATTGTGCTTTTGATTTGAACTGAAGCAATGCATCGTACATTACATCACCAATAGTTTCAATCTGAATCCCTTTGTTATGAAATCCTTCATTATAGAGGTTTTGAACCGCCTCCTCTGTTGGCGTAAAGAGAATTTTAGAACGGCGATCTGTCTCAACCCTATTGTGTTCCTCGGGCATCTCCAAGTTAAATGAACGCAGTCCGGCCTCGACATGTACCAAGGGAATATTAAGCTCATTTGCGGTCCTTGCACCTGCTAAAGTGGAATTAGTATCGCCATATACCAACACATAATCGGGTCGTTCTTTTTTGAAGATTGGGGCCAATTCAGCTTGCATCTTTACCAACATTTCTTGACGTTCTAAACCACCGCATTCAAGGCGGTATCGGGGTTTTGGCAATTGCATTTCATCGAAAAACACAGCACTCATATTGGCGTCGTAGTGCTGCCCTGTGTGAATTGTAATCTCTTGAATTCCAGCGTTTTTTAACGCTTTACTTACAGGGGCACTTTTAATGAATTGAGGCCGGGCGCCAATGATAGTCACTACTTTCATAGCTGGCGAACAACATCTTGTTCCAATATATATTCTTCTCCAGTCTGAGGACAAATGGCCTTGCCGTCTTTGTCAAAATTCAAATCTTCACCCGTCCGACTTATCCAACCTTTATGTTGGGCAGGAACACCGAAATATTTGGCATAATCTGGAAC
>CBFHHP010000023.1:24079-26730 GCA_965655745.1 uncultured Schleiferiaceae bacterium | reverse complement strand
TCCTTACGTTGTATGGTATTTGAAAAGTACTTGAACTTCACGCCGAGGATTGCCGCTTGAATAGGGTCTAATCTCGAGTTCACCCCAATAATTTCATGGACATACTTTTTACTTTGCCCGTGACGCGCAATTCGCAATGCACGATCATGCAACGCTGGATTTGAAGAAATGATGGCACCTCCATCCCCCATCGCGCCAAGTGGTTTTGTTGGGAAAAAGCTGAGCGTACCAAAAGCACCAACAGTACCCGCATATCTGCCCTTGTGTTTTCCATGGATGAATTTTGCCCCAAAAGCTTGTGCGGTATCCTCTACAATTGGGATAGCACCTACTGCCTTCTCTAAAGCCTCAAGATCCGCGAGTTGACCATAGAGGTGCACCGCAATGATTGCTTTAGTTTTTGCCGATAACGCCAACTTTGCGCTGGCCGGGTCAATATTAAAGGAGCCTGACTGAACATCGCACCATACGGCGGTCGCACCTAATAAGCCTATAACCTCAGCACTAGAAGCATAGGTAAAAGCCGGTACAATAACCTCATCACCTGGACCAATACCTAATGCCATAAGCGCAATCTGCAAAGCATCGGTGCCGTTGCCTACTCCGAAAGTAGGTGCCCCGATAAAGTTTGTGAGTGTGGATTGGAATTCTTCGACAACAGATCCACCAATGTATGAACCACTATTTACCACAGTGCTAATGGCCTCGTCCAATTCTTCCTTATAAGCGCCATGCACCCTGGGAAGGTCTATCATCGGAATGTTCTTATGTGTGCTCATAACTTGTCGCAAAGTACAGCTTTTGGCCAAGCTGATTAAAGTACTACTACTCGAATGGATTCTATTCCTTCTTGCGTGGTCAATTTAACGATATAAGTACCTGGAGTATTGGATACGAGCAGTGATTTTTTTCGAATACCGGATCCTAGGGTATGTTTTGCTATAACGATACCTTTTATGTCAAAAATTTCAATAACCCCAACCCCGTTTAATGATTTAAAAGATAATTCTATGTACCCGGACGATGTTGGATTCGGAAAAGCATGAAGCTTCATTTCCCTCAGCATAGAATCTTCAGAATTACTAATTTTTTTTGGTCCTTTTGCCGGACAAACTAAAGATGACGGCTTCGTATTGGGACTTTTGACAATGTAAACTTTATCTCTTTCAACGCTCATATCTGTCGAATTTGGCCCTGAAAATCCTGTATAATCTGAAGCAATATAGTGATGAGAACCATTGTATGGCACTGCCGCACTTGGGTGAAATGTTCCTTTAATATCAATACTATTGTTTCCTGAAAATTGGTTGTGTCCATTATTCAAATTAAGATTTGACAACAGCTCAAACTCTAACGCAGAAGAATTAGAAGTAAACGTATTTCCTGCATTTGACCCCATGAGGATACTACCCCCAAATTGCGAATGTCCGGTTGAATTATACATCCATTCATTGCACTCCATTCTCAGCGTCGTATTCTCAAATTGTGATCCTGATTCAACATTTGAAGTAAAAACATTGTGCATTAAATTGACGGTAGTGTTTTTTACAGAAGGTTGAAAAACAAGCCCGACATCACATTGATAGAAAAGATTTCGATCTATGGTCATGGAACCGCTCTTTAGATTTGCTCCTGTTTGACAAACTGAGAATGTATTGGCATAAAACTTCTTCGGTGTTGCCATGCATTTAATACCACATGAAGCTTGCTTGAAATCACTATTTGTAATGGTTAAGTCTACATTAGAATGTACTGTTAAAGCTGGATTACCGCCGATAAAATCACAATGTTGTATATCTGTAGAGTTGCCACTAACTGATAAACCAGCCCAATGCTTAATGTCATTATATTGAATTGACGTATTCCATAGATTGAATTCCGATCTTACCTTCAATTCACCCTGTTCAAAAAACGTGAGTTTACATTCATCAAAATGAACGGAATGCAAATTAACTGGTAAATGTTGAATATTTTTAACCTCGATATTACTATTCTGTATATGCAGTGATCCAGTGCTTAGGGGGGAAAATCTACCTTCATTGGTAAAGACTATAGTCCCAATACCAGCAGGAGTAAAACTAGCACCACTATCTAAATCAATTGATCCTTCTACTTTGATTTTACCGTTGTTCCATTCAATAATAGACCCAGGTTCAAGTTGAAGTTTGGCGCCTTTTTCAATAATCAACTGGCTTCCATGACCGATATAGAGAATACCATTCTTTGATATAGTTAGTGTACTTCCTTTATTTATTCTCAAAGTGGCATTATGTCCAGGTATATCACCAATCTTTAATTTACCTTCAACCAGCAAATATCCGGGTTCGAACCCGTTTCCGAGAAAAACTTCAATGTGTTGATCTGGATCCGCAGCTACATTTGAAGAACCAACAAATCCTTGATTTCCAATGCGTAGCTCAAGCATTTCTGGCACCTTTAATTGAAAAATATGCGAAGGATAAGAACTATAAGCATTGTTCGTTTTTGCAATGTTAAAGTTTGTTTTGAGAATGCCATTTTCTCCTATCTTTTGATAAATTCCTTCAAAAGATTTCAAAGTAAAATCAATTATCGCCTCATCTGTATAGATATGCTCTTGATTAGTGGCGGCAATTTCATCTACCAAGCCTGGACTAATGTAGGAATGAAAA
>CBFHHP010000023.1:19436-23980 GCA_965655745.1 uncultured Schleiferiaceae bacterium | reverse complement strand
GGTATGATATCCATTCTACCTCGAAAGGATTTATCTGCAAAAGTTTCTCCGACATTTAGAGCGCTAAAGGCTGGAATAAAAGTATGAGTAGGGCTTTTGACCTCTGACCAAAGCATGCGATCAAATGCTTTAGCTGAATTTGTTGAAGAGCCCGAAATCTCAATGTAATTATGAAAATATGATTCCTTTTCTAGTGAAGATGCCTTTTGCTTAATTCGTTTATGAATAGCGGTAAGTTTGGAATTCGTTTGTTGCTGAATAGAAAGAATCGCCTTTTCACCTTTAGATGAATTAATTATGGACCAAAAAATTAAGCGCTTCGTCCAGAAAGCTTTAATTGATCCAAAAGCGCTAACATATTTCAATTTTTGAAAGTTCAAGGTGTTGCTGAAGATATTTTGCCCATAATACAAGAAGTCGCTCGAGCTATTCATTCCTTCAATAGAAGCACCATAGGACAAAACATTTCGTTTATCTCCTCCTGACTTATTATATCTTAAGCTATCTATATGAGTATTCACTCTATGCTTGTAGGTGATGTGCTTTTTCTTGCCCCATTGAGCAATTATATCATCAGGATCGTCTAACGGTGCAGAAACTTGAAGATCAGAACCATTAGATATAGCAAAGCGACGTACGGATTTTGGCTGTTCATTATTGTATAATTTTTCAATTTGAGCTCGATCAAAACTTGCCGACGGGTCTAAATGATCTATAAGTAATTGTCTCGCTGTAAGTGAGTTCAATGCTTTAGACCAAGTCTCTACTATAGACCATTTCCACATAAATGTTGTGAGTTCCTCCATTCGCTTTGCGCCCATCTGAATACCTAAAGGCACAAAAGCTCCATCATGAGGAGTATCAAAGGTTCCGTAGGCATTAATATCTAAAAAGCATTCACTTCGCTCTAATTCTAATAGTGCAGCTCGCGCTATGAGACCTCCCATTGAAGCTCCCACAACAATAGCCGGATAGTCTGCTTGTTGAGACTTTACCCAATGTAACGCACGAATGAGACTATGAGAATTTTGTAGAATACCTTGTTTACTCTCTCTAAAATCAACATGTACGATGTCGTATCCAGCGGAATGTAATGAATCATAGAGCCATGCTAACTTTGCCATACCAAGGAATACTTGCTCATCATTCTCATTTAAAATAATGCCGCTGCTAATTCCTTGATAACTTATGATGCCGTAGGGTTCTAAAGAACTTTCAAAACCCTCAACTAATACCACAGGCTTTTGAAGTCCTATTCCTTTATTGGCAAACTTTACAGTAATGCTAGCATCATGCGCTGGACTCAAAGTGGGAAAGCATACTGGCGACGGTAAAGAATCTGTATGGATTAACTGATCAGGTGTGTCTACATTGAAAATTATAGGTATTCTAAACCTCGTTTCAAGCCAAGTTCCATGATGACGAATTCTTATCGCCAAATCTTTGTAGACTAATTCCGAAGTGAGTGATGTTGTCGAATAACTCGTTTGAATTTTTTGATTCAAAACAACTTGCCTGAATCCTTGACCGTCATCTAAATCCAAATAAAATTTCTCAGGTAGGATTTGATTACTCTGTACGAGATAATCCATGAGTGAAAAAGTAATGTTGACTTGGTCACTATTTACATAATGTGCGGATGAATTTGTACCACCAAAAAACACATCGAATTGTTGTACAGCTTTTTTAGCACTATCCAGAGGACTTGGAGTATTCCAATATATAGATTGTTGTTGATCAAGCCATATTTTCTGTGGCATCAATTGAACTTGATTATTATCAAAAAAGAGCCAACCATTGCTAATCGCGTTAGAATCTAATTCGTGAACTTCAAACCAATTCAAGTATAAACTCACATCTACCCCGAGGGTATCCTGTGCATGACTTTGCTTTTCAAATTCAGCCCATGGTTTTAGAAGTGGTGGTTTGGTCCCAAAAAGTTGGCCATTAGTCAACCTTTGTGATAAATAAAGATCATTGTACGCTAATTCCCCGTGTCGTTTAGTTACCAATTTACCTGGAATTGAGCCGTCGTATAGATGCAAATCATATACAGATCCTTGGTGCAATAATCGAAGTAGACTTTGATCATGAAGAAACCCTTTGGGAAATAGTTCGTCTGGCAAGCCAGCGTACATATATTGTGTAGAGTCCAATACTTGAGCAGATTGGAAAATTGAAAATGTCAGGAATAAAAAAATTCTATTGATACGTTTAGAATTAAGCATAGTAATCAGGGTTTTACAAGGCGTCATTACCTTTCCTATAAATTGTCCCCGATATATTCTAAAGGCCAAGTTTTGTGCAGAACTATACCTTATTCACTTTTGGCACATCGATCACTCAAGTGTCGATCAAAAAAAACACCCCCGCGGGCCTTGCCCGCGGGGGTGTTGTGAGAATTTTATCTCGCTACTTCTTACATAGCGCCATCCAGCTTCGCTGCTAGGACTTGCTTGCTTGTAGCACCTACTTGCTTGTCTACGATTTCACCGTTTTTAAATACAAGTAGTGTTGGGATGTTACGTACGCCGAACTGTTGTGCTACGGCACCATCAGTATCTACGTTTAGTTTTCCCACAACTGCTTTGCCTTCGTAATCGCCAGCCAATTCATCAACTACTGGTCCAACCATACGACATGGTCCACACCATTCCGCCCAGAAATCTACCAATACAGGCTTGTCTGACTTCATTACTACTTCTTCAAAGTTTGCTTCCGTTATTTCGAGTGCCATAATAAAATGTATTTCTTTTCTTGTATCAAATGTAAGACCAATTTACCGCCTGATGCGATAGGCTTCACCTATGAGCTCATTTATGTTTTCCACACGTAGTTCACTACCACTACCTAAGAACGAATCGCCTTGAGATGCCTTCACTTCGTAGGACATAAACGCCTTTTGGCAAATGCCTAAGATCCAATCTACTCTTGCCTTGTGCTAACCACTCGCAATATAAAATTTGGCCGGTCAAATTTGTCACAGTAATGGCTCCAGCTGTTCTCATTTCTACATGGACCAATCCGTTGGAGGGATTAGGGTACAACCTTTTTACTGGACCGGCTGCTTCCTCTATCCCTATGATATAGGCTAGGCCAAAGGCAAACGCTCCTTTAAACCCGTTTTCCTTAACGGTATCCAATCGGATCCACCTTTCAGGCATGTTTATCGCGCCATCAAAGGGTATAAGTGAATCTCCTTCGAAATAGAGTTGTGTAATGAGGGTGTCCGTAAAATGTGCATCCGTGAGGTAGCTCTTAATGTGAATGTGCGAAGGACGGTTGGGATAAATACCGGGCAATGTGGTGTGCAGGGTGGTTGAATACCCGGTAAGTTCGAGCTCGCCACGGTAATGGTAATTGTTAGGATTACCGTCTACATTGCTATAAGCACCGCTGTCGTTGGCGTGCCATATCTGCAAGGTATACGTCGAAGGCAACGTGTCTAGATCGACTGTATCACAATCATAACTCACGTAAAAGGTCAGCTCTAGCGAACGCATCGTATCCAAAATACCTGGGGCTAAGGTATCGTTTGAGATGTACGGTGCGCCCCATTTAAAGTACGGACCAAGCTGATCTCCAGTAGTGATACAGTTCACCTGAGCATGGGTGAATTGTACAGCAATAAGAAGAAATACGGTCTTAAGGACTTTCATCAACTGTTGATTTTAGGATGGAGCAATGGATCCAATTCAAGTGCAACCAATAAATCCTTGCTGATGTTCACTTTACGCTCCTTGACAGGAAGTTTTATGTCTAGTTGCTCTTCAATGTCTACAATGTGAAGCTTGACGCGCTTTTTCCCTGGGTGCATTTCGAGAAGATCGTGGACTTTATCTACTAGGCCAGTGTCGAGGGCAGCAAGATCTAATTTGATTTCCAACGATTTACTCTGCTCTTCGAGTACATCTTGCAACAGTTTGACGTCGGCGACATCCACGCTGAGGCGTTCAATGAATCCTTCACCTTGACGCTGGTTGAATTTGCGACCGCGTGCTTTGATAAAGAGCAACTGCTCGTTCTCGAAGAAATGGCGGAATTTGAGGTAATCTTCTCCGAACATTTTGAATTCATAATCGCCACGGAAATCCTCAAGTCGGAAAATCCCCCAGCCCTTACCCATTTTAGAGATACGGTGCTGTGCTTCGGTGACAATACCTGCAACGAAGACGTCGCGCCCCATGATGCTCTCAGGATTGTTCAGTCGGTTCAATTTTGCGGTACAGAAATACTGTATTTCAGTTCTGTAATCGTCCAAAGGATGGGAACTGAGGTACATCCCATTAATCTCTTTTTCCTTTTTCAAGGCGACGATGGTCGGCCATTCAGTGACCTCTGGCATCTTTGGTGGTGGAAGCTCCTCGCCAGATCCTTCGCCGAATAGAGAGGACTGAGCGCTCTCTGCATCGTTTTTCTTGTTCTGCACGTATTTGATGGCCTTCTCCACAAAACTGCGGCCTCCTTCCTCTTCTGAGAAGTACATAGCGCGGTGGGTATTTGGGAAATCATCCATGGCACCGCCCAAAATGAGACATTCTATG
>CBFHHP010000023.1:10994-19338 GCA_965655745.1 uncultured Schleiferiaceae bacterium | reverse complement strand
GGTCTTCCTGTTGGCTTGTCGAAGGTCAATACGTTCTAGGAGATCAAAGAGGTCCTTAAACTGACCGTCCTCTTCCCTTTTGGAAATTATTTCGCGAACAGCATTCTCTCCTACGCCTTTCATACCACCCATTCCGAATCGGACCGCACCTTCATTATTTACGCTAAAGCGAAGCAAACTCTCATTGACCGAAGGCCCCAAAACGGGTACATCGATACGACGGCACTCTTCCATGAAGAAAGTCACCGCTTTGAGGTCAGACATGTTGTTTGACAATACCGAAGCCATGAATTCGGCCGGGTAATGTGCTTTTAGATAGGCCGTTTGGTAAGCTACCCATGCATAACACGTTGAATGGGATTTGTTAAACGCATAAGAGGCAAACGCTTCCCAGTCCTTCCATACTTTCTCAAGAATGTCTCTGTTGTGACCGCGCTCTTCACCACCGTCTAAGAACATGGGCTTGAGCATATCAATGATATCCTTCTTCTTCTTACCCATCCCCTTACGGAGCATGTCGGCCTGACCCTTGGTAAAGCCCGCTAACTCCTGTGACAACAACATTACTTGCTCCTGATATACGGTAATTCCGTAGGTCTCCTTGAGCTTACCTTCCATGGCATCGAGGTCATAGCTGATCTCCTTTCTCCCGTGCTTACGGTCGATGAACTCAGGAATATATTCCAAAGGACCTGGACGGTATAGGGCGTTCATCGCAATAAGATCTGCAAATTCGGTAGGCTTGAGCTCCTTCAAATACTTCTGCATACCCGCACTTTCGTACTGGAAAATACCGACAGTTTCACCATGTTGGAAAAGCTCATAGGTCTTGGTATCGTCCAATGGAAAACTATCTGGGTCCAATTCTACCCCGTGGCGTTGCTTGACCAATCGACAAGCTTCTTTAATGATGGTCAGCGTTCGAAGTCCCAAGAAATCCATCTTGAGCAAACCGGCGTCTTCTACCACCGAGTTGTCAAACTGGGTACACCACATCTCGCTGTCCTTGGCGCGCGCCACCGGTACGAGCTCGCGGATATCGCTTGGCGTGATAATTACCCCACAGGCATGAATACCTGTATTGCGCAAAGACCCCTCTAATACAAGTGCTTGATTGATGGTGGTGGCTTCTAGAGAATCTCCTTCGGAGAGCTCCTTAAGCTGACGTACCATGGCCGCATCCTCTGCATTGAATTTACTCTTGAGCCCTTTTTCATCGAGTGCCCAAAGCTTCTTGAGCTTGGTCATATCTGGGATGAGCTTTGCAATACGGTCCGTATCTGGCAATGGCAGCTCAAGCACTCGGCCTGCATCGCGGATAGAACTCTTGGCAGCCATGGACCCGTAGGTGATGATTTGAGCGACCTGAGGTGCACCGTATTTATCAATCACATATTGGATCACTCTATCTCGTCCTTCATCGTCGAAGTCGATATCAATATCGGGAAGCGATACACGTTCCGGGTTCAAGAAACGCTCAAAAAGTAGGTCGTATTTAATTGGGTCTACATTGGTAATTCCTGTTGCATAGGCTACTGCTGAACCTGCTGCTGAACCACGCCCCGGACCTACACTCACGCCCATTTGGCGTGCAGCCTTACAGAAATCCTGGACAATCAAGAAATACCCCGGATAACCTGTGCGTGCGATGGTTTCTAATTCGAAATCCAAGCGCTCGTCTATCTCTGGAGTGATTTCTCCATAACGCACCTTTGCACCTTCATAGGTCAAATGCCTGAGGTAGGCGTTCTCACCCCGTTGACCGCCGTCTATGGCATCTTGTGGGTCTTGAAATTGCTCAGGTATATCGAAAGCTGGAAGGAGCACATTGCGCTCCAAAGGATAAAGCTCGACCTTATCTAGGATCTCTTTTGTGGTATTGAGCGATTCAGGAATATCTGAAAACAGCTCGACCATTTCTTCTTTGGTCTTAAAGTAGAATTCTTGGTTCGGGAATCCGTAACGGAAGCCTCGGCCTCGGCCAATAGGTGTGCTCTTTTGCGCCCCTTCTTTCACACAAAGCAAAATATCGTGAGCATCTGCGTTGTCTTGAGTAAGGTAGAACGTATTGTTGGCTGCGATGTATTTAATGCCGTATTCTTCGGCATATTTCAAGAGTTGAAGATTGACGTGATCCTCCTCGTCCAACCCATGTCTATTGAGCTCGAGGTAGAAATCGTCACCAAAGTGTTCATGCCACCATTCTAAGGCGGCTCTGGCTTGTGTCTCTCCTACGTTTAAGTACAAATGCTGCACTTCACCACGCAGCCCACCCGAAAGTACAATAAGGTCTTCCTTGTGTTCTAGAAGCACACTCTTGTCGATACGGGGTACATAGTAATACCCGTTCAACATCCCTTCACTACTGAGTTTTGCTAGGTTGTGGTAGCCGTTTTTGTTTTTCGCTAAAACAACAATCTGGTAACCGTCGTCCTTTTTACTGCGGTCAAGGCGGTCCTCACAAACGTAAAATTCACAGCCGATAACTCCGACAAAGGGATATTCTTTGAGCGGCTCGTCAAGCTCGCCTGCTTTTACTTTCTCGTTGTGCTCATAGGCCTCCTTGTTTCCAGGGACGTTCATGACTGAACGATTGAAATGGAAAGCCCCCATTAGATTTCCTAAGTCAGTAATGGCAACACCTGCGTGTCCGTTATCCACTGCCGCATTTACTAAATCTGCCACTACTGTGGTTGCCTGTAGTATGGAGAACTGCGTGTGGTTATGGAGATGGGCAAACTCAACATCTGCTGCATGCAAAGCAGTCGATTTGGAAGCTGTAGTATTTGCTGTTTCTAATTTCCCTAGGCCTTCAGCCCGCTTTTTCTTGGCTTCCTCTACAGCAAGACCAATGGCTTGTATAGTTGAAGGATTGGCAGTTTTGAATCGACTTAAAAAATCCTGATCCTTCCCAATAGACTCAGGTGTAATGATATTTAATCGAACCAACTCTAAGAAAACACGGGCCGTCGCTTCTACATCAAATGCCGCATTGTGTGCTTCTGCAAAACCTTCATTGAACAAGTGGAAATAGAGCTCCTCGAGTTTTGGAAGTTTGTATCTACCCCCTCGTCCACCAGGCAACTGGCATAGTTCGGCCGTAGTCTCTGTACATGAATCTATGGGCGTCTTTTGGTCCAAAGGATTCGCTCCCTTCACCCTGTAATATTCACAGCCAGTGACGTTTAGATCAAATTTAACGTTGTGACCTATGAGGTATTCACACTTGTCCATTGAGGCTTCAAACATCGCAAGGACTTCCTCTAATGGCTTACCTTCATTGCGTGCTCGCTCGGTAGAAATACCGTGAATTTTCGTCGAATTAAACGGAATATCGAAACCGTCGGGATAGATGATGTGGTCTTGAACCTCGACCAATGCCCCTTCCTCATCATGGATTTGCCAAGCCAATTGAACCACACGTGGCCAATTGTCTAAATCCGTGATGGGCGCATTCCAATCTTTTGGAAAACCGGTCGTCTCGGTATCAAAAATTAAAAACATAGGTATCCCGTTAGCTGAGCTGAATACTCAAATCTAACAAATGACGCAGCCAAATAAAACGGGTGTGAATAACTATTGACTACTCTTTAACTGATTGGTAAAGAGGTGTTTAATCGCTATTTCTTTGGGTAGAACGGGTGCGTAGAAAGAGGTAGATCTGCCAATGCATGAGCATCCTCGCCCATTGGGGCCAATTCCTGCTCTCGCATGTTGTGAACGATTTCTATAGCCGCTTCTGCTTCCTTCTCATTGAAACCTCCACCCTCTAGGATGTGTCTGTAAGATGTGCTGTGCAATTCTGTGAAACCCTCGGTGAAATCGAACGACCAAGAATCAAAACTCAAAGAACGGTGAATTCGACCTCCTTGTTGTTTCACGTGATCAGGAAGTGTATCCGCATTGATACTCAGGAACCAACGCACCTTCGCGTTTTTGAAGTACATCGTACCCGAAGCACGATCGTGTGTCCTTGTGTATACTTTTTGGTCCTTTAAATCGCCGAAAATCCAGTGAAGCATATCGAAGAAATGCACTCCTATGTTGGTCGCAATACCTCCACTCTTTTCTTCATCACCCTTCCATGAAGCGTAATACCAATTTCCTCTCGAAGTAATGTAGGTCAGATCCACGTCGAACACATATTCCGAATCCTCCTGGAGTTTCTTTTGAACCTCTTTCTTTAACGCTATCACGTTCTCGTGCAATCGCAACTGAAGAATTGTAAAAACTTGATTACCTGTGCTTTGACTAATTTTGGTTAAACCTTCAATGTTCCAAGGACGAAGGGTCAATGGCTTCTCACAAATGCAGTGCGCACCGCTGCGTAAGGCGTATCTAATATGACTGTCGTGCAGGTAGTTTGGGGAGCATATTGAAATAAAATCTACCCCTTTCCCAGCATCACTGAGCTTATTCAAATGACGGTCGAACCGTTCGAATTCTGTGAAAAATGAAGCCTCAGGAAAGTAAGCGTCCAAATGACCTACGCTATCGCTAGGATCGTACGCCGCGACGAGTACTCCACCACAATCTGCCATGGCTTTTAGATGTCGTGGCGCAATGTATCCTGCCGCACCAATGAGCGCAAAACGCTTCATTAGCCTATTCTTTGGTCGTAGGTATCGCCCATGGATGGATTATCGCCCATCAAACGTGCCATCATTTGCTTCTTTACGATATTGAAGATAACCATATGTACGTCTTCAGTGACTTCCATGTCCATTACAGGAGCATGAACATTGATAGTCGCAATCTGCGAGATTTTACCGCCCTTAAATCCGCTCATTGCCACCGTAGTAGCACCGTTAGAGTTTGCGTATTCTAAGGCGTTAACCACATTTTTACTGTTTCCAGAACCGCTGATACCGATCACTAAATCGTCCTCGCTCAAGAAGTTCTTTAAGGGCTCCACAAAAATACTTTCCCAACCAATGTCGTTGGCAATAGCCATCATTGAGGGAAGGTTGTCGTTCAAACAAATCATCTTAAAACGCTTATCTAAGCCGTAGCTCGCGCCTTTTAAGAAATCACCTGCCGCATGAGAAGCCGAGGCACCGGAGCCTCCGTTACCCATGGTGTAGATGTTGCCACCCTTTTCATAGGTCGCATGGAATGCTTCAACCAAAGCATCTAGCGCTTTGGGATCTAAGGCATCTAAAGTCGATTTAACCAGGTCAATGTATTGTTGTGCTTGCATCTTAATTCTATCGTGAATTGGCCACTAAAATAACTGATTTATTTGCGCCATCGTATAAATCCGACCACGCTTAGAACAGAATATATCCCCATTAAGCCTGCGTATACTGGCAATCCCTTCATTCCGTAAAGTACCATAGAGGCAATATTCAAGGGAATCCAGTAGTAAAAAGCAGTACGTATTCGTCTGGTTTCCTGCCAAGTAGCCCATAATCCAAAGATCGTCGTAAACGAATCGAAATAGGCAAAACTAACGCCAGGCAATGCGTTCAATCCGTATCCTAAAATTACGGCCAAAGGGATTCCAATCAGGGCTAAAAGCTGCGTTTTTACTGGGATATCAACAAGCGCAACCTTCGCCTCTGACGTATTCTTGCGCCAATGAGACCAACCGTAAAAACCCATTACTACGTAAAAAACGTACAGTCCCGTTTCCGCGTAGAGTCCAATACGGTAGAATAAAACCACCGACAGTGCGCTAGATAAGGTACCTGCCGGCCAAGCCCATACCTTTCGCTGAATGATTCCTACAAGGAAAATCAGACTCAGCAGCGTCGCGCTCCATTCTAAAATAAAATCTAAGGACATAAAAAACCCCGAGCACTTGTGCTCGGGGCTAATTTAAGATTATCTCTTTGGACTTATACCAACTCTTGAACCAAGTCAGCTGCTTCTTGCAATGCAATCGCACTGTGTACTTCTAGTCCACTCTCGTCGATCAATTTCTTCGCTTCCTCAGCGTTTGTCCCTTGAAGACGCACGATGATTGGCACGTTAATGTTGCCCATGTTCTTGTAAGCGTCTACAACACCTTGTGCAACGCGGTCACAACGTACGATACCTCCGAAGATGTTCACTAGGATCGCCTTTACGTTTTCATCGCGAAGAATGATTCGGAATGCTTGCTCAACACGCGCTGCGTCGGCAGTACCACCTACGTCTAGGAAGTTGGCTGGATTACCTCCTGCCATCTTGATAATATCCATAGTGGCCATTGCGAGACCGGCACCATTTACCATACAACCTACGTTCCCGTCAAGTTTCACGAAGTTCAAACCAGCTTCGCCAGCTTCTACTTCTGTAGCGTCTTCTTCGCGAGTATCACGCATCTCAGCGATGTCCTTATGACGGTACAATGCGTTATCGTCGATCGTCACCTTTGCATCAACCGCTAAGATTTTATCGTCTGATGTTTTCAGCACTGGGTTGATCTCGAACAATGAAGCATCAGCACCTTCGTATGCTTTGTACAACGCCGTTACAAACTTGGTCATATCCTTAAACGCTGCACCGCTCAAACCTAGGTTGAAAGCCACTTTACGCGCTTGGAATCCAGTCAAACCAACCTTAGGGTCGATCTCTTCGGTAAAAATCAAGTGTGGTGTTTCTTCTGCCACAGTCTCAATGTCCATACCACCTTCAGTAGAATACATGATCATGTTGCGACCCGTAGAACGGTTCAAAAGAACCGACATGTAGAACTCTGAAGTTTCGCTTTCGCCTGGGTAGTACACATCCTCAGCGATTAACACTTGGTTTACTTTCTTACCCTCTGCAGAAGTTTGAGGAGTTACCAATTGCATACCGATGATGCTATCTGCTACTTCTTCAACTTTATCAATGCCTTTGGCCAGCTTAACACCACCGCCTTTACCGCGACCACCAGCATGTACCTGTGCTTTAACCACGTACCATGAAGTGCCAGTCTCTTCAGTTAATTGCTTTGCAACCTCTACAGCCTCTGCCGGAGTTTGCGCTACTTTACCACGCTGGATACGTACACCGTAACCGGCTAAAATCTCTTTCCCTTGATATTCGTGAAGGTTCATAGTTTTTCCTTGATTTGAGGGCAAATTTAGGGTACAGCCGTCGAATCATGAACATATTCAACAGGTAAAGTTGTTAAATCGATATATGCGCGTTTATACCGATATTTGCCGCCTTATGACCAAATACATCCTAACCTGTTTAACCGTCGCCTTTTCCCTGATAGGCTTCGGTCAAGAATTGGAAAAGAAACGCCTAGAGGTACCTGAATTCCGGGACGTTTCAATCACCGTCAATGGCGTCCTCGACGAGCCTACATGGGCTGGAAGTGCCAGGATTAACACACTGGACCAATACTTTCCCGTCCCTTCAGCTGCTACGGAAGGAATAGAAAGCGACATCAGGATATTCTACACCCAAGAGGGTATTTATTTTGCCGGCATCCTCAAAGATGATCGCGCTCCCATCCTCTCACAATTGACACCAAGAGACCGTGTTAATGCCAACACGGATTGGATTCACCTCATTATTAACCCGTTCAACGACGGAGCCAATGATTTCAATTTCTACCTAAGCGCCGCAGGTGTTCAGGGTGATTCACGTCAGACCAGCGACAACGATGAAGACGGCAGCTGGAATGCCGTTTGGTGGAGTGCCGTAGTTAAAGAAGAGCATCAATGGAGCTTTGAAATTTACATCCCTTATCAAGTACTTCGTATACCTCAAGGAGGCGCCGGTGCTCAGCCTCCAGCTTGGGGATTTAATATCAAGCGTTCTATTCGAAGTGATAGAACCATGTACAGCTGGAATCCTATTGATAGAAATTTTGATAACGAAAGCTTGCAGAGCGGTCTGCTTACGGGCATCAATGTCATTGACCCGCCCGTTCGAATCAGTCTCCGTCCAAACATTACGGGAGGTTTACAAAAATCTGGAGATTCGGATTGGCGAATGACTCGTGCAGGCGGTGCAGACATCAAGATAGGTTTAAACAAGAGTTTTACCCTTGATATGACCTTGTTACCAGATTTTTCGCAAGTGGCTTTCGATGAGCAATTTGTCAATTTCGAGGCCTTTGAACGCCAATTTGATGAAAACCGACAATTCTTTACCGAAGGGGTCAACCTATTCAATAAAGCAGACCTTTTCTACAGCAGAAGAATTGGTGGAAACCCGCAGAATTTCACCAATGCCAACCTGGATGATCTGAGCAACACCACCCAGAGCTTCACGCGAATGCTCAATGCTACAAAGCTCACCGGAACCACAGACAATAACCTAAGCGTAGGCTTTTTAAATGCCATCACAGCGGCCAATTACATACAAGGAACGGATTCTTTAGGCAACCAAGTAGAGGTGTTAACCGAGCCACTAACAA
>CBFHHP010000023.1:6559-10894 GCA_965655745.1 uncultured Schleiferiaceae bacterium | reverse complement strand
TTACAATGTAACAGCTGTGGACCAGAGAATTGGTGGTAACAGCTCTATAGGGCTTATCAACACGAACGTCACCCGAATGAATACTGACGGTAAGGCTCGAGACGCAAATGTTACTGCAATCACTGCTAATTTGAACTTCCTTCAAAACAGCCATTATTTCAACGGTGCATTTGGCCGTTCAAGCATCTATGATACTGATGATAACTACGCCGGTCTTGCCAGTGCTTGGGATTTGGGAAAACAAACAGGAGCATGGCGATGGAGACATAGTGTTGAATTACTTTCAGATACATTTGACCCCAACGATCTAGGCTTCCAAGCGCGTGGAAATAAGTTTCACCAAAGGTTTAGACTGAGCCACAATCTTTTAGAGCCAAACAAGTTCTTCCTGCGCAGAAGGCACCGATTAGGCATTCAATACAACCGCCTGTATAATCCAGGGAATTTTGAGCGTCTCCATGCAGAATACAGTTTCTTCGGTTTGACTAAGAGCTTTATCGCCTTGGGTTACAATGTGGAGACACGTGGCAATGAATATGATTATTACGACCCCCGTGTTTGGGGCCGCTACCGCGTAAATCCAGCTTCGTTTTGGCACAATGGGTGGATCAGTACAGACTTCCGAAAACCACTCGCTTTCGAGGTTCGTGGAGGCCAATGGTGGTGGGCCGACTGGGACGCTCGCGGCCGTTATGGCGAGGTAGAAATTATTGGTAGATTAAGCGATCAATTCAATCTACGCGCAGAAATTGAGATTGGCAACAACCACCAAATGGGTTGGGCCCAGACCATAAGTGCAGATTCCATAGGTATGGCCCTTCGTCACCGTAGGAACTTTGAACAAACCTTGCGCGGTCAGTACCTTTTCGGTCCGAATTCCTACATCACCTTAGACCTTCGACACAGCTGGAATCGCATAGAAAATGAGGCCATGTATCATCTGAATACAGACGGCAGCCTAACCCCTTCCGATGCTTATGTCGATCCTACCCTTCGAATCAACTTCTTTAATATCGACTTAAAGTATGTGTTGTGGTTTGCGCCTGGGCGAGAACTCAACCTCTTGTATAGAGCCTCTTTGGCCAATTCTGATGATGCGGCGAATCTGGGCTACATACAAAACATTCAGAGCCTTAGTGGTCTACCGGCGGATAATATCTTCTCATTGCGTTTGGTGTATTTCCTAGATTATGCCCAAATAAAGAAATCAGCTACCTTGCGTTAAATGATTGAAGTCAAGGAACTCCATAAATCCTACGGCACAACAGAAGTACTAAAAGGTGTCAATGGTCGCATTTCAAAAGGCGAATTCATCACTATTGTGGGTGCCTCCGGTGCCGGTAAAAGCACACTATTACATCTAATTGCTGGATTGGATAGCTACAACAGCGGTTCTATATCCTTCGATAGCATCACTTTGGGGGACCTTTCGAAAAAGGAATTAAACGAATACCGCAACAACCATGTTGGACTCGTTTTTCAATTCCACAATCTTTTGCCTGAATTGACCGCCCTAGAAAACATCACCTTACCGAGATGGATTAGTGGAAAGATGGACGATAGCGCAGAGCGCAAAGCAAACGAATTGCTCCAATTATTAGGTATTGAGCATCGCGCCCACCACTTGCCAAATGAAATGAGTGGCGGTGAACAGCAACGCGTCGCCATCGCACGAGCTTTGATCAATGAACCCGCACTGTTATTGGCAGATGAGCCTACAGGAAACTTAGACAGTGCTAATGCCGCGGCTGTGCATGAACTACTTCTAAAGCTGAATAAAGAGCTCGGGCAAACCATCGTGGTGGTAACTCACAACAAAGAACTAGCCGCTCTGGGCGCTACGAAATGGTCTATGACAGACGGTAAACTCAGTGAGTAAATGAAACTTAAAAAGAGTGAACTACGTGATTTCCTTTTGGAAAAAGCTGACCTCTATGCTCGAAAAAGCTTCATTGAAGAAGATCCCATTCTTATCCCGCATCGATTCAGCCAAAACGATGACATAGAGATCAGTGGACTGCTCTCGGCAACATTGGCTTGGGGACAACGCAAGACCATCATTGCCAAAAGTGAAGATCTCATCCAACGCATGGATAATACACCGGCAGATTTCGTAAAAAATGCCAGCAGGAAAGATCTTGAAGCTTTCAACGGTTTCGTCCACCGCACCTTTCAAGCAGAGGATATAAAGGGTCTGATCAGCGCACTGAAAGTGTTGTATTCAGAATACGATAGTATTGGGGATTTCTTTGGGCAACACCTCGATGGTCAAGAGCATTTAGGAGCCTCGTACACTGCCTTTAAGCGATATTTACTCGATAACGGCTTGCCTAATCGAGCGGCCAAACACTTTGGTGACCCTATAAAAGGGAGCGCTTGTAAACGCATCACTATGTATTCGCGCTGGATGACCCGCAGTGCCAAGGAAGGAATTGATTTCGGTATTTGGGACGTAAGCCCTTCCCTACTGTCGCTACCTCTTGATGTGCACAGTGGCCGAGTGGCACGCAGCCTTGGACTTCTAAAGCGAAAGCAAAGCGACTGGAAAGCAGTACGAGAGCTTGATCATGCAGTTCGTAAAATCGAACCCAACGACCCTGCGAGAATAGATTACGCCCTCTTTGGACTGGGGGTATATGAAGGGTGGAAATAGCTTAAAGTGCCATTAAACCCGGAATCTTCACGGCCTTTTCGTAACGTTGAATAACGGAATCTACATCCATCATCATTTCTTTCGCACTGACCGAAACAAACTTCCCGGTTTTACTCTTACGTAGCTCAATCTGTGCCGTATCGCTATCAAACAGTGCTTCAGTCTGCGCTACCTTTTGATTATCAGCAGGCACAATAAATTTAAAGAGATATACTGCCGGCCAGTTGCGCTCTTCCAATTTCTCACGCAGGCCTTTCCAAGGATCTTGACTCATAGGGATAGAATTCTGCTACAAAAGTAAAGCACGCTCCTCAAGCGCACGATTCTTTAGGAAGTTTTTGGCCAATTCCATCCTCTCATGTAGGTAAATATCCTCTTCAATGGCTGGACTTTCGGTTATGAACGCTTGGTAGAGGTCACCAAGAGGTCCTTGAATTTGCTCCTCTCTTAGCCACAAAGCCTGAACTGCATTCAACAACTCAACCCCAAGAATACCGTACACATTGTCCACCACCTTTAGCAATTTCGTTGCGGCATTTGCTCCCATACTCACATGGTCTTCCTGTCCGTTGGAACTTTCAATACTATCCGCTGAAGCCGGCGTACAGAACTGCTTGTTCTGACTGACCATACTTGCCGCTGTGTATTGGGCAATCATTAGACCTGAATTTATGCCAGGGTTCTTGACCAGGAATGGCGGCAAACCCCTGCGGCCAGATATGAGTTGATAGGTTCTTCGCTCAGATATGCTTCCATACTCATGTATTGCAAGGGCTCCATAGTCCAAGGCTAACGCCAATGGCTGTCCGTGAAAATTACCGGCACTAATTACGCGTCCCTCCTCGCTAAGAACAACCGGATTATCTGTTGCTGCATTCACCTCTACTTCAAAGACTTCCATCATGTGCTTTAACGCCCCTTTGGAAGCACCGTGAACTTGAGGTACACAACGGAAAGAATACGGATCTTGTACATGCTCCTTTTCTCGATGCATTTGGTCACAGGGTGCTAACCACTGTAATATGCGCTCCGCAGTAAGCAACTGACCTCGATGCGGCCTGGTTAAATGTACTCCTGGGGTAAAAGGCTCTATCCTACCGTCGTATGCCAAGGTCGATAAGGCAGCCAATTGATCCGCTAAAAAATCAATTCTACGTGCCTGTATGAGCGCGTGAATACCGTGTGCAGACATAAACTGTGTCCCGTTCAACAAGGCTAATCCTTCTTTTGAAGCCAGCTCGAGCGGTCGCCAAGCACTATTTCCAAGCACCTGCAACGCTTTTGAGGTAGGAATCCTTTCATCATTCAAATTCACTTCACCTTCACCCAATAACGGCAAGGACATGTGTGCAAGTGGCGCTAAATCACCGGAAGCACCCAAAGAGCCCAACTCATAAATTACCGGCACGGCACCGCTATTAAACATGGTGATGATTTGCTCAACAACTTCTAGACGAATGCCACTTACTCCAACCGCAAAACTCTGAACCTTTAAGGCCATCATCAATCGAACAATATGCTGTCCTACCGCAGCACCAGCACCACAAGCGTGAGAACGCACCAAATTAGTCTGCAACCTGCCTAGATCATCGTTGTCCACCACTACGTTACACAATGCCCCAAACCCAGTATTGACACCATATATCGGCGTTTTGCGTGTTCTAGTGCGTTCTTCTAAGAAA
>CBFHHP010000023.1:4754-6462 GCA_965655745.1 uncultured Schleiferiaceae bacterium | reverse complement strand
CTACGTTACACAATGCCCCAAACCCAGTATTGACACCATATATCGGCGTTTTGCGTGTTCTAGTGCGTTCTTCTAAGAAAGCACGTGAGTTGCGTATGCGTTCCGCAGCCCCAGCATCTAAGGAAATGGTTGCATCGCCTTTCGCAATGGATTCATATTCTGGATAGGATAAAGGAGAAGCCCCTAGAATAATATTTTGTGTCATGGCAAAAAGTTGTGCCCTCAAATTACGCACAAGCGGCCAATTTTAGTAGAATAACTGAACCGCACTGCTGAAAATGCGTTTAGAATCTTAGAACATTAGACTAAAAATGAAGAAATACGTAATCGTTGGCGGAAGCAAAGGCATTGGAAAAGAAACCGCAGAACTGCTCGCCGCAGAAGGTCACCAAGTCACAGTATTCAGCAGAACACCTTACGAAGGGCCTGCACATACCATAGAATGGGAGGAATTTGATGTCCTCGAGGATTCTTGGGAAGATCAAATGCCAGAAGACATTGACGGTCTTGTGTACAGCGTAGGCTCTATCAACCTCAAACCCTTCCGTGGTCTGAAAACCGAGGTATTTGAAGCTGATTTCCAGCTGCACGTTATGGGTGCTATTAAAGCGCTACAAGCTGCGTATAAAAAATTCAATGCAAACAGCATCCCTTCAGTGGTGCTCTACTCGACAGTTGCTGTTCAAAGGGGAATGCCTTTTCATGCCACAGTCAGTGCTTCTAAAGGTGCCATCGAAGGCTTGACCAGAGCTATTGCAAGTGAATGGGCACCAAAAGCGAGAATAAATTGTATCGCCCCTTCACTGACCGACACCCCATTGGCCGGTAAATTATTGAGTACTCCCGAGAAGAAAGAAGCCATGGGCAATAACAATCCAATGAAACGTGTTGGAGAGGCCAATGATATTGCGGAAATGACCGCCTTTTTGTTGAGCGATAAGAGCTCTTGGATGACCGGGCAAATCATACACATCGACGGCGGTCAAAGCGTACTTTAAAATGTCAACCCTCCTAGACAGTACTTCCCTAAACAGCATGGAGCGTCAAGCACGCACCACGCTTATCAATAGTTTGTCTGGAGTCCGAACGGCCTTTATCGCTATTACTGCCGATAGCCATGGGCGTTTAAATGCCTCTACGTTAACTAACGTAACACACGTAGGAGCCCATCCTGCGCAGATGAGCATCTTGTTTCGACCGGATAACGGTAAGCGCCATACACTTCAAAATTTCTTGAACGGCAGCCCACTGACTCTGGTCTGTATGCCCTTCAATCAGGTAAACCTGGTTCATGAAGTGAGTATGAATGCACCTGAAGGCACTTTTGAGCTCGATGTGCTCGAAGCATCTACATGCCATGTTGAAGGTTGTCCACATCCTCTACCAGAGGACTACCTATATGCTATATCCCTTGAATTTGTAGAACGCTTTACGCTCAATAACGGCTGCATTTATACCGTCGGTGAAATCAAGAGTATTTCAACAGGAGCGGCATTGAAAGTCGATGAAGAAGGACGGATTTCTTTTGACACACCACCAACTTTAGCTATAGGTTTACGACAATATACTACCACAGAAACAGCCATCAAGCTCCCCTACCCGAATGCCGCTAAATACGGATTCTGATGCGTCAAAAAATTCAACTTGTTTGGTTCAAGCGCGATCTGCGATGGTTTGATAATAAGCCCGTTTATGACAGTATTCAAGG
>CBFHHP010000023.1:0-4656 GCA_965655745.1 uncultured Schleiferiaceae bacterium | reverse complement strand
ATAATCTTCCAACGCTGTATTTTGCCTTGTACGAACCTTCGCTGTTTGAACTCCAACAATACGATGAAAGGCACCTGAGATTTATTGCAGACTCCATTGAAGATCTTAATCAGCAAGCTGGCAATGGCTCCGTTCATTTCATCCGTACTGAGGCTTTAGATTTTTTCAAGAAGCTCATAGCAAACTACGAGGTCGTTCGTGTCTTTAGCCACAAGGAAACCGGCATTAAACATACTTTTGATCGTGATATTGCCGTCCATAAACTCCTGAAATCACATGGGATTCCATGGCTAGAATCAGATGCCAATGGCGTTCGACGTGGCCTAAGAAATCGGAGGGACTGGGTCAAAAAATGGCACTATGATGTAGCGCAATCTCTTATTAATATTGATTTAAAACAGGTTAGCGAGCGTGCATTACCCGCGCCCAACTTTGCCGAGGTAATGCCTACCTTCTTCGAGGAACACCCGTTTTTCCAGCGAGGAGGTGAACGTCGCGCACACAGCATTATCAGAAGCTTTTTAACAAATCGGATTTCTCGATACGCATACAGTATTTCCAAACCCCAAGAATCTCGAAAAGGGTGTAGCCGAATATCACCACATCTTGCCTGGGGAAACGTCAGTGTGCGACAATTGGTCCAAATCATGGAAGTAACAGATATCCCCGGTTCCAAGCGCAATATCCGTGCATTTGCAGATCGATTGAGATGGCAAGCACACTTCATTCAAAAGTTTGAAAGCGAATGGGAATACGAATTCCTACCCATTAACAGAGCCTACACAGCCATCGATGAGAGTAAGGTATTTGATCCGAAACTATTTACCGCTTGGAAAGAAGGGAAAACAGGAGTACCGCTGGTAGACGCATGTATGCGATGTCTTACCGCCACAGGATATCTGAATTTTAGAATGCGTGCCATGGTAGTGAGTTTTTACAGCCAATACCTATGGCAACCTTGGAAGCCCGGTGCAGACTACCTAGCATCATTATTTACGGATTTCGAGCCTGGTATTCATTATGCCCAATTCCAAATGCAGAGCGGATACACCGGTGTAAATACGATTAGAATCTACAATCCTGTGAAGCAAAGTCAAGACCACGACCCCAAGGGAGCCTTCATCAAACAATGGGTACCCGAGCTATTTCAAATACCTGCACCATACATCCATGAACCTTGGAAGATTCCGCCGATGGAATTTACCATGCAGGGCTATAAAACGGGTTCATACCCCTTAGAACCAGTGGTGGATTTAGCGAAAGCTCGAAAAAGAGCGAGCGATACGCTCTATGCGAAGAGAAAAGAAAAAAGTACTAAAAAGGAAGCACGTCGAATCCTGAACAAGCATGTGAATCCAGGACCGCGGAAATCTTAATCTTGGACCAACCTGAATCCTTCGCCGTGCACGTTTTCAATGCGAAGGCTCTCATCCACCTTCAAGTATTTGCGTAGCTTCGCGACATATACATCCATCGAGCGCCCTGTGAAGTAGTTGTCTTCCTTCCAAATCTTAAGTAATGCCTTCGATCTTGGTAGCAATTGATTTTTATGGGCAGCTAAAAGTTTTAGCAAATCGCATTCTTTTGGGCTAAGCTTTGTTATTGAATCTCCCACAATTAGCTGACGAATCTTCGGTTTGAATATCAACTTTCCTATTTGGATTTCATCCGGCTCCTCCTCTACATCTGCAAGATTACGACCAATGATTGCCTGAATTTTATAAAGCAAGACGTCTGTATCAAACGGTTTAACCAAGTAATCATCAGCTCCTGCACTGTACCCTGCAATGATATCTTCCTTCTGACCTTTAGCTGTTAAAAAAATAAGCGGCTGCCCATTGTCGATTGCCTTCACCTCGGTAGCAAGGGTTAAACCGTCTTTTTTAGGCATCATGATATCGAAAATACACAGGTCGTACTCTCCTTGTTTATAGGCTCGTAATCCTTGCACTCCGTCGCGTTCTAGGTCGACCTCAAAATCGTTAAACATTAACGTATCACGAAGTAGGTTTCCAAAATTCGTATCGTCTTCAACAAGTAAAATACGCTGCTTAGTCATTGTGTGGGTTCTTTTCTAATACTACTTTAAACGTGGTACCCTCTCCTTCGATACTTTGAACAGAAATGGTTCCCCGGTGCTTTTCTATAATTTCTTTAACGAAGGAAAGGCCTAATCCGTGCCCCTTGACATCGTGAATATTGCCTTTAGTCGCACGGTAGAATCGATCGAAGACTTGATTCAAGGTATCCTCATCCATACCTATGCCTCTATCGCGCACTAAAATGGTAAAGAACTCAGTGGAATGTGTCATCTGAATGCTAATCTTTGGCGTTCCGTTGCTGTACTTTACCGCATTATCGATAAGATTGGTCAATGCACTTTTAAACTGAGTACGGTCTCCGAAGTAAGAATAGTCACCTTCAGTAATGTTCAAATCAATCCACCCCTGCTTGTCTTGTATGGCAAGTTTGAAATGCTGTACGGCCTCAGTCAATACTTCGGAAATATCCATCACCGCTTTATCTAGAGTGAGTTCTTCTTTATCCATCATTGACATCTGAAGCACGCTCTCCATCTGGGCATTCATCCGCTTATTTTCTTTCTTAACAATGCTCAAGTAGCTCTGCATCTGCTCTGGAGTCATCTTCTCTCCATTTTTCATCAATGCATCCACCGCTAAATTTATAGTCGCTAGCGGCGTCTTGAATTCGTGAGACATGTTATTGATAAAGTCACTCTTTACTTCTGCTAGCCGCTTCTGCTTACGACCGTGACGTTGCACACCAAAGAATGCTACAAGAATTACCACAGAAAACAGCAGAGAGGCAATCAATGACATGTACACGCGCTTGGCTAAATAAAATTTCTCTGATGGGAAATACAGAAGCAACTGTCTAGTAGGTCCGAAAAAACTTTCAGCCAAGACATAATTAAATGTGGTCAAATTCGGGTCAAATTCGGCTGAAGCTAGATTACTGAGGTAGCCATTTTCAACGATTGCCCATTTCGGTGAAGTTCGAACGCCGTTTTGAAGAAGTTGTGCATTAATGATACTATCAAGTTCAACTTGAGTGACTTGAGCAGACCAAGGCAGTGAATTCTGAAAATTATCTATAAACCCTTCGAATAAAGAAGAATCTGCAAATCCCATGGCATTTGGAACCTGTCCTGTAGTCCAACGTAACGTGGTCTGTCCCATAGGTGTAGAAATCGTAACAGTGCTATCGGCACCAGCCCTATTGCTCAGAGCCCCCATACCTTTACGACGGACAAACATGCGTACCCGCTCATTTAAGCTCGTTGAAGTGGTCCCTACTTGTTGTTCGAACTGTTGACGCTGTAATTCTAATTGACCGGATAAAAGATTTAACTGTAGAAATAACGCTCCAATTACAGCCGCTGTCAGTACTGCAGTGATAGAATTTGCCTTTAAATGATCTAGGATGCTTTGGAACATAGGGCGAATGTACTACTCGAGCTATTTCAATGTACGAGTTTTAACGCCGTTTAACACCTACAATAATGCGTCAATAATGTCATCAGCACTTAAACCCTCTGCCTTGGCTTTGTAATTCACTACAATACGATGTCTTAAAATAGGCTTTGCAACAGCTTTTACATGTTCCTTGGTTGGAGAACCCGCACCGTGAATTATTGAGACTGCCTTGGCCGCCAATATCAGGTTCTGACTTGCACGTGGTCCAGCACCCCAGTTCAGGTATTCATTTGCTTTTGGATGAGCACCTTCTGCACCTGGTCGCGTCTTGCGCACAAGAGATACTGCGTAATCAATGGTCTCATCAACTACAGGTAAACGTTTCAACGCAGTTTGGAGATCTGCAATTTCCTGCGCACTAAATACCTGCTTAATGGTAGCATTGTAACTTAACGTCGTTTGTTTAACGACCTGCTGTTCTTCTTGTTGAGATGGATATCCAACAGCAATATTGAACAAAAAGCGGTCGAGTTGTGCTTCTGGTAAGGGATAGGTACCCTCCTGTTCTATGGGATTTTGCGTAGCCAAAACGAAAAACGGCTGTGGTAAATCGTAGGATACCCCTCCTACACTAACGCGTTTCTCTTGCATTGCTTCTAAAAGCGCCGCTTGTGTTTTAGGAGGAGTTCTGTTGATTTCATCCGCTAATACGACATTGGCAAATACCGGCCCTTTGCGAAATTCAAACGTACGTTCTTTTGTAAGTACTTCGGTACCTGTGATATCAGTAGGCATCAAATCCGGTGTGAACTGTATACGCGCAAAGTCCAACCCCAACGCTTTACTCACCGTGGTTACTAGCAATGTCTTCGCCAATCCAGGTACACCGATCAAAAGGCTATGGCCGCCCACAAGAATGCTCTGAGTGATCAAATCAACCGCCTCTTGTTGTCCGACAATGATTTTAGCCACCTCTTTTTTAAAGGCGGTTAGTTTAGAGGGAGCCTGTTCAAGAATCTGTATTACTTGTTGATCAGTCATCACGATTACTATTCCAATAGTTTAACTCTGAGTCGCATGAAAAGTACCCAGCGTTGATTTTCACGAAGGTTTCCACAAGTTTTTCTTCCTTCCACTCTTCTACAATTCTGCTTTGTTTCTCTTGCAATGCAAAACCTTTGATTCGTGTAAAATCGATATCTAGATTTGCTTTGTGTGG
>CBFHHP010000022.1:27656-30076 GCA_965655745.1 uncultured Schleiferiaceae bacterium | reverse complement strand
TAACAATAAAGGACATTTCTGAGAAGAAGTCTCCTGCTCTACCGTCCAAGAAGAAGAACGAAGAGAAGGCAATAATAGTCGTCAATACGGCACTTACTACTGAAGGAATAACCTCTACAGTACCGTCCAAAGCAGCACGAAGTAGTGGTTTTCCGCGCTCGAAGTGCGCATAGATGTTCTCCGCGATGACAATCCCATCATCAACGAGAATACCGATAACCACGATCATACCGAACAGCGAAATAACGTTGATGGTAATGCCGAAATAGGTCGCCAAAATGAACATACCGGCAAATGAAACAGGAATACCAATGGCGACCCAGAAGGCCAATCTGAGGTTCAAGAAAAGCGTCAATAGAATAAGTACCAGGAAGAATCCAAGCAGCCCATTCTCAAAGAGCAAGTCTTTGCGTTGCTGCAGGGTTACTGAGAAATCGGTGATGACATCGAGCTGCATATGGTGGTTGCTCGCATTGTACTCCTTCACGTAGTTGTTCACAAACTCACAGGTGCTTAACAAATCCTCTTGGTCGGTATTGTTTACGCTAATCTCAACAGAATTAATCCCGTTGAAGGCTGCTCTAGAAGGGCTGTCGGCCCAGCGGTTGCGGACCTCACCGACATCCTTCAGTCGAATGGTTTGTCCTGAAGGGCGCGTAAATACTACAATATTCTGAAGATCCTTCGCATCGTATTGCTTGTTGCGTGAGCGAATTAACATCTCTTCTTGGGTACCCTTAATGGTACCTCCTGTTATGTCTAGATTGGTTGTGCGTAATGCATTGGCAATCTGAGACAAGCTTAGGTCGTATTTGCGCAAGGTGCTTTTGTCCAAGGCAATCTCAATTTCCTCGTCTGGGAATCCACTTAAGGAAACTTTGGAGATGCCGTCTTGTAGGCGGAGCTCTTGCTCTATTCTGCGTCCTTCTTGCTTCAAACTTATAAGATCAACTCCTTCACCAGTGAGGGCTATGCTCATAGCGAGCGTTCTGTTCTCGCGTTTTGCCACACGAATTGGCTCCAAACCGGTGGGGAAAGAAGGCACGCTCTGTACGGCATTCTTAACATCCTCCAATACCAGGTCTGTGTCGTAGCCTTTAATGACTTTAACGTTAATAGAGGCCCGATTCTCGTTCGAGGTAGACGTGTATTGCTCCACCCCGGTCAAGCCCTTGAGGTTTTGCTCGATCTTATTGACTACCCCCTCTTCAATCTCCTCAGGGGAAGCACCCGGATATACCGCGCTGATGGTGATATCGCGACTCTCCACCAATGGAAAGAAGGTAGTGTTCAGCTTTCCGTAGCTGATCCAACCGAAGAAGAAGAACCCAATCAAAAGGGCGTCTACCCCAACGGGATATTTGATGAAAAATTCAATTAATCTCTTCATGGCTCCCTTATTTCACAGGTACAACAACCAATCCCGCCGCCGCTTTCAGCGTCGGCTCGTTCACCATCGTAGCGCCATTTGTTACGCCACGTACAATCACCTCGTTGTCTAACCATTCCACAACCTCAACCTCGTTCTTTGCCAAAACGCTGTCACTTTCGATCATGTACATGTACTTATTGTCGAAGACCATTGACGCTGGAAGTTTCAGGGCATCCATTACGGCAATACCTTGAATTTGTCCAGTGAGGTACATGCCTTCGCGCAAGGCTGCGCCACGAACCGTAGTAATAATATTGATGCTTTGCGAAGCCGCATCCACCACTGGAGCTATTCTCGAGATAGTGCCTGTCCAAGCGCCTGCGATATCTGGAGAGCTGAAAGCCACCTTTTGCCCCACGCTTAACTGGTCGGCATAACGAAGACTCACCGCGCTCCGCAATTCGTAGCTGTCGGTATTTACAAAGGTTCCCAAGGCGCGTCCTGGACTCACTAGGTTACCCGGCTTTACGTTCGCCGCAGCCACAACACCATTAAAAGGTGCAGTAATACTAAACTTAGCAAGACGCTCCTCAGCGCTCTTGGCTTGGAAGAAGGCCCCTTGAATGCCGCGAGCGATCAAGAACTTCTCGAGCTTACCTTCTGCCGATGGCAATGGCTCTAGAGATTTCTCCAAGCTTGTGTTATCATAGTACGCTTTGAAGCGGGCATAGTCGGAAGAGTAATCCTGATTCAGATCCGGTAAAATGGCCAATAGCGCATTAATAAAGTTGCCTTTCACACTCATCGCATTGGCACGCGCTTCACTATCGTCGAGACGAATAATAGTCTCGCCTTTAGAGAATCTAGTCCCTTCCAAGAAGGCACGGTCGCTACCTTTAAACGTTCCGCTAACCTCAGCAAGCAGATCCGCTCTGTTGGCAGCATTCAAACGGCCGTATACCGTGATCGGCAAGGCAACTGTATCAAGCTTTGCTTCTACTACACGGACCTTGAGCTTGATGTTGTCTTCTTTAATTTCTTCCTTGGT
>CBFHHP010000022.1:1792-27561 GCA_965655745.1 uncultured Schleiferiaceae bacterium | reverse complement strand
TAGTGGACATGCCGCCTAAGGTCTTGGAAACGAATAATCCTACTGCTAGGATAGCTACTGCGATGATCGCATTTTTAATCCACTTCATAATTTTCTGGATTGAGGTTTTTGGTGATTTGTCGTAATGTATGCTCGGTAATTTCACGAGCTTCTTTTGATATTCCTTGGAAAGCCAATTCTGTAATGTCTACCGCCGTCTTATCTATGATCCTAATCACAGATTCCCCGTTCTCGGTGAATACTAAAATATTCTCTCGCTTATTCCCTGGATTCTGTTCCACGGCTACAATGTCCGCCCCCTGCAACTCCTTGACCATACGGCTCACGCGGTGCCGATCCACCTCAAGCAGTTCCACAAGAGCTCCTTGCTGTACTGAACCACCTCCAAGAAGCATCTTACCGAGAATAGGCAAAGCAGCCGCATTGATTTGCAGCCCTTTGTTCTCAAGCTCAGAAACCATAATGTTCCTCAGGTTTTTATGAGCCCTTCCTACTAGGTACGGAAGAAAATGGGTGATGTTTGAAGTCAAATTGCTAAGGGTGTTTGAACAATTGTTGCATAATTACAACAATCAGGCCGCAATTGTTCACGAAATACGCCTTTTTAACAAAAAATCCCAGGCCACCATGTGCCTAGGATTTCGTGTTATAACCTCAATGAAAATCAAACAATATTCGTTGAGATTGCAAATCTACTTTATAGTAAGTAATTACTCACTCATTAAGCACTAATTCCCGCATTCCAGCTGCAATGGATTCTACTATACCCATATGGCCCAATGCACCCGATGCCAACATTCCTTCTTGTGCGCTAAGCAAAGCGCGTGCAACATCCGTCGATTTTCCATGTCCGATAGCACCTAAGGCCCAAGCAAGTCGCTCCAGCAATACCGCGTAACGCAACTCATGATCTATACCTAATTCCTGGGAAAGCCGCAATGAGGTAATCCACATCTTCGCACTATCCACATACTGTATGGTGCGCACAGAGTAGTCTATAAAGGCACGAAGGAGTGTTGCAGGATCCTCTACCGAAATAAACTGTTGAATTTCATTCTGATAGCGATCGTCGCTTTGCTGGAGCAATTCTTCCACCAAACCGCGCTTGTTCTTAAAATGCCGAAATATAAGGCCTTCACTCACCCCTGCCTCCTGAGCAATTCGAGCGGTAGAAGTTGCCGCATACCCCTTTTCAGAAAACAAATCTAGGGCAGCAGATATAATGTCATTACGTTTATTCGACATAGTAAGTAATCACTTACTAATATACCATAATTAGCAACGTCTTTACGTTTTCCTAGAAAATTTAGTGTGCTTCTAGCCAATTCGCTCCAGTTCCTACCTCCGCAACCATAGGAACAGCTAGGGAAACAGCCGCTTCCATCTTTTCAATGACCAATGATTTTAAAGCTTCTAACTCTTCAATACGCGCGTCAAAGACCAATTCATCGTGAACCTGTAACAGCATTTTTGACTTCATATTGGCATCACGCATGGCACGATCAAGCTCAATCATGGCAAGTTTGATAATATCTGCCGCAGAACCTTGGATGGGCGCATTGACTGCATTGCGTTCGCTGTGTCCACGAACCACTGCGTTACGACTATCAATATCCTTTAAATAGCGACGTCGACCTGTGATTGTTTCCACATAGCCCTTTTCACGAGCAACGGCTACTTGTTTGTCCATGTACTCCTTGATGCCTGGATAAGTTCTAAAGTATCCGTCAATGGCTGCTTTCGCTTCCTTCCTGCTCATGTCCGTCTGCTGACTCAATCCAAAAGCGCTTACTCCGTAGACAATACCAAAATTGACCGTTTTTGCATTTGAACGCTGTTCTCTAGTCACTTCTTCAGGAGCCACCTCAAACACCTTTGCTGCAGTAGCACGGTGAATGTCTTCGCCGTTCTTAAAAGCACTAATCATTGCCTCGTCGCCCGCTAATGCTGCAATGACACGGAGCTCAATCTGGCTGTAATCCGCCGCCATGAGTATGTGCTCTTCATTGGCAGGTACGAACATCGCACGCACCTTACGGCCGTTTTCTGTTCGGATTGGAATGTTTTGAAGATTAGGATTGGTCGAAGACAATCGACCCGTCGCAGCGACCGTCTGATTAAAGCTTGTGTGAATTCTACCCGTCACATCGTGAACCAATTCTGGCAAGGCGTCTACATACGTGCTCTTCAATTTCTTCAACTCGCGGAAGTTGAGAATATGCTCGATAATGGGATGGCTCTTGCGCAATCCTTCAAGTATCGCTTCGGAAGTGGCATATTGGCCGGTCTTGGTTTTCTTAGGCTTGTCCGAGAGCTTTAAATCATCGAACAACACCTCACCCAACTGTCGTGGGGAGCCCACATTGAACGGACGTCCTGCCATCTCAATGATCTCACGCTCTAATCGAACAATAATTTCACCCAATTCTCCACTGTAGCTATTCAGGGCATCTACATCCACCTTAATACCCTCGCGCTCCATACGAGCGAGCACAGGCACAAGCGGCATTTCAATATTGTGGAACACTTTATCTACGCCTGTTTCTGACAGTTTTGGCTCAAAAACCTGCTTAAGTTGGAAAGTGATATCCGCGTCTTCTGCCGCATAATCAAGCACCGCAGCCGGTTCAATATCGCGCATATTTTTCTGATTCTTTCCTTTCTTTCCAAGGATAGACTCAATGGAAATGGTCTCATAATTTAGATAAGTCTCTGCGAGAATATCCATATTATGGCGCATGTCGGGCTGAATCAAATAATGGGCGATCATCGTATCAAACAATGGCCCCTTCACCTCAACACCGTAATTCATCAATACGCTCAAATCGTATTTGATGTTCTGACCAATTTTTTCACCCGCACTATCCCAGAAAGGCTTAAACGCCATAAGCCACTCTTCGGCTTTTGCTCTATCCGCAGGCACCGGAACGTAATACGCCTTACCGGAAGCATACGAAAAACTCATACCTACGACTTCCGCATCCAAAACATTCAAAGAGGTAGTCTCAGTATCAAAGGCCACCGAAGACTTTTCAGCCAATAAGTAGGCCAACTGCCTTGCCTCCTCGATAGTTTCAACCAGTTGATAAAGGTGGTCGGAATTGGCCACAGAATTTCTTGAACTTACCACAGCAGCCTCTTGTGTCGGCGCATCGTCTCCACCGAACAAACTCATTTGATCGTTGGACGTAAGCTTTACTTTTTTTGTTGGCCCTGGCGCAGCTTCGGCCGATTCCTCACCGGTTCTTTTTAATCCCAATCGACGGCCAAGCGTTCTAAACTCCAGCTCTTCGAAAATATCCATCAAACCGTCCTGATCCCACGGGTCTCTAGTCAACGTTTCTGGTGCTAGATCAATAGGCACCTCTGTGATAATTCGCGCCAAACGCTTGGATAAAATACCCAGTTCGGCATTGTCACGAATCTTCTCTCCCAACTTTCCCTTAATCTCATCTGCATGTTCCAAGGTTTCTTCTAGCGAGCCGTATTGCTTCAACAGCTTGCTCGCTGTTTTTGCTCCTACTCCGGGTAGACCGGGGATATTGTCAACAGCATCGCCCATCATGCCTAAGTAGTCAACAACCTGCTGAACATTATCGAGGTCGAACTTCTCACAGACCTCAGCCTCGCCCCAAACTTCTGGAGGATTCCCCCCGCGCGCCGGGCGGTACATAAATATATTCTCGCTCACCAGCTGCCCAAAATCCTTATCCGGTGTCATCATATAAGTGGTAAAGCCTTCCTGCTCCGCCTTTTTCGCTAGGGTACCTATAACATCATCGGCCTCATAGCCTGGTACACCTAAGGCCGGAATTTTGAATGCCTCTAAAATTTTATGGATGTACGGAACAGCCAGTTTAATGGCCTCTGGGGTAGCATCTCTATTCGCCTTGTACTCTGGGAAGATTTCATGACGCTCTGTCGGCTGCGGCAAATCAAAACAAACAGCGATATGAGACGGATTCTCCTTACTTAATAGATCCAATAGTGCACTGGTAAAACCATAAATCGCAGAAGTATCTAAACCGCCTGAAGTAATGCGTGGATTCTTCGCAAAGGCGAAGTATGCACGAAAAATAAGCGCGTAAGCATCTAATAAAAACAGCTTTTTTTCAGCTGCAGGAGTGTCTTGACCCATGAGTGGAAATATTGAAATCGAAAGTTAGCTACTTCCCACTTAAATAACGAGTTTTGTGGACGGAAAACAATACGCTTCCCATGGCGTTGATACTCAGTATACATTCAGATATTATGATCTTTAGAATCCTCTTTACCTTGGGATTTGTACTTGCCATAGACCTATACGCCTATCAAGCTTTCAAAACCGTCTTCCGTTCTACCGCCACCCCATGGATTTATTGGGGAATTACGCTCGCCTACATCATTCTAAGTGTCAGCATTTCCGTACTCATGAGCAGCGGTAAAGTAGATTATAAATACCTCGGTGTCCTGATGGGAGCAAGCATCTTGTTGGCCGTTCCAAAATTGGTCGCTGTCCTCCCATTATTGATCGAGGATATTACCCGTTTGGGCCAATTCCTTTTTCGTGCCGCCACTACACAGCCTACCACCCTACCAGGACGCCGAACCTTCATCTCACAGATTGCTTTAGGTCTCGCGGCCATTCCGTTTATTGCCATCATCGACGGTATTTGGAAAGGACGCTACCGTTACCGTGTGATCAGCCACACCTTAGAATTTGAAGACCTTCCTGATGAATTCGACGGCTTTACCATTGCGCAAATTTCCGACATTCATAGCGGATCTTTTGACAATAAAGAAAAGGTAGAATTCGGTGTTCAAATGGTCAACGAGCTCGGCGCCGATGCTGTTATGTTTACAGGGGATATGGTGAACAATATTGCCACTGAAGCAGAGCCATGGATCGATACGTTTAAAAAACTCAGTGGGAAGAATGGTGTGTTCTCCATCCTGGGAAATCACGATTATGGCGACTATTGGCGCTTCCCCTCAGCTCAAGCGAAGGTGGATAACTTGGATCGACTCAAAGAAATCCACGCCGAGATGGGCATGGACCTCCTGCTCAATGAGAGTCGCTATTTCGAGCGTAACGGTCAGCGTCTATATCTCGCTGGCGTAGAGAACTGGGGTCTACCTCCATTTCCTCAATACGGCGATTTAAAAGAAGCCCTCAACGGTATTCCAGAAGATGCCTTTACCGTATTGCTGAGTCACGATCCATCGCATTTTGATGCCGAAGTCAAGCAGCACTCCAAAAAAGTGCACCTCACTTTAAGTGGTCATACGCACGGGATGCAGTTTGGGATTGAGATTCCCGGTTGGATCAAATGGTCTCCTGTAAAATTCAAATACCCAAAGTGGGCTGGATTGTACCCTGAACCGGACGGTCAGGTCCTGCATGTAAATAGAGGATTCGGATTCTTGGCCTTCCCGGGTCGTGTAGGTATGTGGCCAGAGATCACGCACATCACCTTGCGTAAAAAATTGGCCTAGATTTCTTTGTATAAGCGCGACATAAAGTAAATATGAGGCAGACTCAATGCGCTTAAGAAAATGAGGAAATAGCTCGACCACTGCCAAATTGAACTGCGGTCAAACTGGTAGATCACCAAAAACATAATCACGGCACCGGCTGTAAAAGGCAGCGCTTTAATGAACATACCGCTATGCGTCCAGTTTTCTGTCGTGCGTAAATGTCCCCAACCCGTTAAGCTGTGTTGCAAAACGAAATACACGCCAAAGCTCAATACCAAGGGCAACTGTGTCCCTAATGCCAAAGCCATTAAAGAAAGTGCCCAAGCGGCCGACCTGAACCAGAAGGCACACATAAATCCAAGGAAGAGCATCATATTCACCAAAGAAATTGCCAGCCCGGCTTCGACAGGCCATGCAGGTACATTCATATAACCCATCATGGTATTCACTTCCTCAATATGAGAAAGTAAGACAATTCCTAGAAGCAAGGTGCCCCATAAAAATGATAGTCCAGCGTTGGATCGCTGCCATTCAATAAGGTCTGTCTCACCAAAATGCCACGCACTATATATGAGGAAGAACACAAGGCCTGCTATCGGACTAACCAACCATAACAATACTACCAATGCCATAATACCAAGGTAACGAGCGATAAATGCCGGTAACTTCAAATTACGCGCATGTGAAAATCCATCGAGTGCGCCGTGAGGAATCCCGACCAAAAAGAGGAAGAACAGCAACAAGCCAATACCTAGATTGGTGCCATATCCTGGCGAAAAATGGTTGATGGTAAGTGCCAAAAGGGAAAACACAATAGGCACCCAACGCTGTGGTTTGGACAACATAAAAGCAAAAGCCGATACCACGGCACTCCAAATAAATTTGCGTTTATTCAATCGAGCAAACATGCCAATTTCCCACCGAACGCTACTCTTTTCATCCAAGAAGGTAAATACCTCTGCGGTAGGCTTTGATTTAAAAAGTCGGGTGAAAATACTTTTTCCCCAGTGCGGTCTAAACTTCAAAATAAAGAGCAAGACAAAATCATAAAACGCAAAACGACCACCGCCCCTTGAAGGCAATCCAAACCAAGGATTGGTTGATTTATTCAAAGATTCATTCACCGCAATTTCTCGGCCGTGCTCGAACATGTTTTTAAACGCATAGCCTGTAGTCGCTTTCAACTTGCCCGCACGAGCACCCGTTGAGATTACTTTTGTACTGCGGTGGTACTGCTCCGCATTCTGAGACATAGGTAATACGCCCCGTTCAATATCATTAATACTGTAATTGCCATTGAAGGTCAGTAGATAGTTGCGCAATAAATCCTTGGCCAATTCTGGTGAGAGTAATTCATTTCCAAATCTTGTAAGCTCGATAAGCGCTTCAGTCTTACTCGTGGGTAGAACGTAAACAAATTGTGTGAAGCCGCTTTGTGGAATATTGAAATCCATCAGGCGCATGGTCTCCTCATTGAACTTTGGCTTATCAAAGGAAACCTTCCAACCCTCAAAGCTTTGCCAAACGGTTTGACCTATAACCTCATTGATTGACGGCGGACGACTGTCGTACACCTTTAAGACTTGATAGCTTCCTTCATTGGTATGAAGATCGATGTAAACATCGTGGTCTTCTATCTCTCGAACCTCCGCATTGGAAGCTTTAATGTTTGGATGGCGCTCTAATAAGGCTCGGGTCTTGTCGTAAAGCGCAATACTTTCTACCATATAATAACGCATACCCTTCAGGTGTTCTGCCTTATTACCAGAAACTACTCTAGACCAGCTATGCTTAATCTCAGCTCCTAAGTCCTGTACGATTTCATCGTCAGGATAGGCCCAGAAACAATAGGTCTTATCGTTCATTGCTTTGAAGCTGTGGTCAAATACTATACCTGCCGATTCCTCCAGCAAGCCTTCTTTTTCCATGTGCAACAAGAGCAATGAATTTGCCGCTCCCAATCCTATGAGTCCAAAAGTATACATGATAGCGATTAAATGTCTAAACGACCCTTTTATTTTAAAAACCAAAAACACGCTGTTTTGTTCTCAAAAAAGGGATAAAATGGATGAAATCAACTCTCAAATAGATGAAAAACAGGTATTGTTTAAGTTTTTTTACTCAATTTTAAACATTCATGAACAAATTCCTGAAGGTGCAGTTAAGTGGTAGTTATAACCTTTAATAATTATACACCATGTCACTGACAACTTTATTGGCTAGCGTAAGTGCTAGCAACGCGGCAGTAGATTTAACTGCCTACACTGACATCACAACCGTTACCTCGTTTACGTTCTTCGTAGGCTGTATGGCAATGATGGCTGCATCTGTGTTCTTCTTCTTCGAAATGTGGAACGTAGATAAGAAATGGCGTACTTCTTTATTAGTTAGTGGTTTGATTACGTTCATCGCGTTCGTACACTACTACTACATGAGAAGCTACCACTTCGAAACTGGAGAATCTCCAACATTCTTCCGTTACGTTGACTGGACGCTAACTGTACCACTAATGTGTGTTGAGTTCTACTTGATCACTAAGAAAGCTGGTGCAAAAATGGGTCTTCTATGGAAACTCATCTTCGCGTCTGTAATTATGCTTGTAACTGGTTACCTCGGTGAGACAATTTACCGTGAGTCTTCAGTTCTTTGGGGTGTTATCTCTGGTGCTGCTTACTTCTACATCGTATTCTTGGTGTGGAAAGGAGAAGTGGCTCAGTTGGCAGCCAACGCTGGTCCTGCAGTAGCGAAAGCAGTAAAAGTTCTTTTCTGGTTCGTTTTAGTAGGATGGGCAATTTACCCATTAGGTTACATCTTGGGTACACCAGGCGGTTTGTTCGGAATGCAATTAGTTTCTGACCCAGCTGCTGCATCTGCATACATGGATGTTGTTTACAACATTGGTGATGCGGTTAACAAAATTGGATTCGGTCTAGTTATCTACTCTCTTGCTGTTAGCACGAAAGAAGAGGCGGCTTAATCATACGTTTCAGAGTGTTTGGAACCCCCACCGCGGCTTCGGTGGGGGTTCCTATTTTTAGGACCTTTCCTAATCCCCCCTTGGTGTATCTTTATTGTCACAAATACCTGAATAATGAAGTACCTAATTCTTGTTTTAGCCCTACTCTGCTCTCTTAGCGCTTTTCCTCAGAAAACTGGTGCGCATTCTTATAAAGTTGACCTCACCAACGTGGTAAACGATCGTGTGAAAGTGACAGTAGACGCTACACTCACAAACCTTAGTGAGACCTTTGATGGCAAATACAGGTTTAATTTCCCAGCGACCATCCCAGGCACCTACGCCACTTTGGATTACGGTCGATTCATCCACGATTTTAAAGCTTTCGACGCTTCTGGAAAAACCCTGAAAGTTTCCAAGAAAAAGAACACCTTCACCATCAAAGGCAAGCCAGCCAAACTAGAATATTGGGCAGAGGATAGTTTTGATGCCAAAATTCGTAAGAATAAAGTTTTTGAGCCTGCTGGGACAAATAACCAGGAGCGCCAAAACTTTCTACTGAATGCCGCTGGTTATTTTGGGTTTTTTGAAGAACTTGAAGATTTACCAGTATCACTTGAAGTAAATAAAAGCCCTAGCCTACACGGCTTAAGCGCTATGGAAAGTTATTCCTACGGAAACACTCAAAACTTCTACGCCCGCGATTACCACCATTTTTTGGATTGCCCCGTAATGGTAAGCAAGCCAGATACTACTTCATTTATGTTAGGCGGCGCAAAAGTGACCATCGGCGTATTCACCGAGAACGGTCGTGAACTTTCTAGGGACATCTACAAACAGGTAGAAACTAGCATGAAGGCCATTGAAGCCTTCTTACAAGGTGATCTCCCGGTTGACAACTATGCCTTCATTTTTTACATCAAAGACCACACTGAATTTGAAAGCCTATTCAACGGTTCAGAGATTAAAATCGGCACCGTATTTAAAGCATTGAGAAAATTAGCTGGTAAAGGATTTGGGGCACTCGAGCACGGCAATAGTTCCGTGTACTACCTTCCAGATTTTGGCGGCACGACCGTACTTGACGGCATGGCCGATGTGTGTATCCACGAATTCTTCCACATCCTAACCCCACTTGGACTGCACAGTGAAGAGATTGGAAACTTCAACTATATCGAGCCAAAGATGAGTAAGCACCTTTGGCTGTACGAAGGCATTACCGAGTATTTTGCCGGCATCAGCCAAGTCAAAGGTGGCGTCATCACCAAAGACGAATACCTCACCAAGGTTCTGAAAGGAAAAATCCGTAGTGCCGCGCGCTACCCAACAAAGAAAATGTCATTCACCGAGATGAGTGAAAACGTCTTGGATAAACCTTACAAAAAGCAATACGGTCAAGTATACCAAAGAGGGGCGCTAATGGGCGCGCTATTAGATATTCGTATCATGGAGTTGACCCGAGGCGAAAAAGACTTACACGATATCATACTTACCCTCCGCAACAAATACGGACCTAATGAAAGTTTTAACGACGATGAGATCATTGAAGAGTTTGTTAGCCTTGTTCATCCGGACCTTCAGCAGTTTTTTGATAGTTATGTCACAGGGCGGGAAGAACTCCCAATTAAATCCTATTTGGCAAAAGTCGGTGTCGAATACGATAGGAACTATGTGGGGCCCCTGATTGCACATCCGGTGAACGATAACGATGTGAAGCGCAGTAGATTGATTGTTGGTCAAAAAATGACCATCAAGAAGGTTGGCAAAAATGATTTTGTCGGATTTAAACCAGGCGATAAGGTGAGTATTCTAGACGACAAGCTTTTCTCAGGACCGCAGGCACTTGAAACTGGTGAGACCATAGAGATCAGCGTCCTACGAGATGGTGAGAATATTCAATTACCGTACACGGTTAGGACGGTGGAAGGATCAGAAAGCCACTACATTCGAGAAGCCAAAGACATGACCACTGCCGAGGCAACCTTACAAATGCTTTGGTTCTCGAACTAATTTATTTGCGACGCCAAAGTTCTCGAATATCGAGGCCGCCATCGTTGTATTCAAAAACCAGATTGTCGTAATCGACCACAATATAGTCCCACCGAAAACTATACGTTGGGGTAAAAAAGATGATCTCCTGAAGCGCTGTATCTAAAGTGAATTCCCCACCGTTATCACTGTTTGACGATCTGTACTCCCAAAGACCTTGGAGATCACTACAAAGAGAATCGTCTGTTATGATCAAGTCTTCGCCTTGAAGGAATGCGGGTAGCATCGTGACTGCATCTGTTCTCTGATAGATTTCCCAATTACCTACTATTCCCTCATCCACTAAAACAGACTCTTCACAAGAAGGTCGTCTAGAACAAGCAGCAAATAACGCAGCAAAAGAAAGTAGAACGCCTATGAAACGTATCATTGGACAATTAGGAGTTTTTCTGTAAACCTTTTTCCAGAAGAAACTACAGTCACGAGATAGGTCCCTGTAGATAACTCCTTGGTAGAAATAACGCGACTTGAATCATAGACAAGCGACTCTTTTATCCAAAGTTTGCCAGACTCGTCATACACATAAATTTCGAGCGGGGCTCCTTCAGTCCACATGCCACCTAGCTTAAACCCATCTTGTGCTGGATTTGGATATACCATAAGGTTGTCTGAAGCCATTTCCTCTTCTACACCTATTCCTTGAATAAACTCAAACCAATTGATGTTAACCGGAGCTTGAATGACATTTAGCTTCAAGATATAATCACCCTGTGTCAGCACACCGGCATTTCCACTCGTCGTGGTCCATGTCTGCCATCCACCCGTCAACGGTAGTGTTGCTTCCGGCATATTACTTAAGTACGTTCCTGAGGTATCGTACAGTTCAAATTGAATCTTTCCGTTGCTTTGCGAAGCGTGGCGGTAATTAATAGAATAGGTAGCATTGTTTAACACCTTGATGTCGTACAGCAAATAATCGCCACCGTCTAAATAACCGATGTTCTGCCCGCCACCAACATCGGATGTGTTCTCCAATGAAATTCCATCCATGCTAGAATAGGCTTCTGCTTCTATTTTACCCGGAATGACATGTACTGTCGGTAATGTGTTTTCAACCAATTCCTGAGTGAATGGATCTACAGCCGTTCCATCCTTAGCCTTAAGGGCAGTTCCTGAATAAGAAACCTTCATTTCATCTAAAAAGGTCATGTTCTGATTCAGCGTCAAGATGAAGTTTCGAACATTGTTTGGACTAGGTGCGATGTTCACCACCGATGCCTGATTTCCATTTATCGTAACGTAATAAGAGGCAAAATTTCCAAGCTGGGTCGTGTCCAAAGGCTTATTGGTTTTGACCTCAATTTCAGTATAGCTGTATGTATTTGAACTAACATATTCAGCATCCAATGCTGTTGTACTTCCCGTTGGGATAAATTCAAAGCTGGCGACATTGAAGCCACCGCTATTCGCTACAAAGCGAAGCGTCTTATCCTCAGAAGATAGAATGACATTGGGAATTACCTTATCCGCCAGAATAGACCAGCTTCCTGTATTCGAAGCGTAATAGTTCGGGGTCAATTTTACGCCGTCCGCTTCAAAGTAAAAGTTTCCGCCAGTAGCACCGTTTGCACCTTGACGCACTTTGATCGTGTACACACTGTCTTGCGCAATCTCTACAGTGTATTGCATCCAGTCGTCCGTATCTACCCAGCCCACACAGTAGCCATTACTATTCACGAAATCTGAGAATGCCTGCACATCTACCCCATCATTTCTATACGTCCAGCCACTGTTCCATGCGGGCGGGGGGTTCAATTGCATGGATTCTGTGTCGTAATAAGCGACTCCTAAAGGACCCATGTCATATTCTGAAGCGTGAACAATACCCGGAATAGTGTGCTCCTTCCATGGCAATGCAGTAGGATCGTAAATCTGTCTAAACATTGCATCGATGACCCCTCTATTGTAGGTACAATTCTCAGCTTTAAGGTTGGTTGCAAGCTGCATGAGTGCCGCTGTAGCATCTGCAACAGACGGAGCGCTCGCATTACCGCTCCAATAATTCAACAAGTGCTGGTACCCAAGATTCTTGGTGATGCTTAGAGGGGCATTTATGGTCTCGACCTTCTTCAATGGCCACCACGCCCAGCCGACTCCCTCGGATTCCATAATGCTAATTAAACCCGTGTACCAAGCATTGGAGTTTTCACCCGTTTCACCAAACCAGATAGGCACGTTGTACGTATCTCTTAGGTCCAATCCATACTGAATGTCAGCGACACTATTTACCGGAGACCAATACTTATGAGGTGAATAGGCCATGTTGTTGTCCCATGGAGGCGTCAATCCCGTAAATGTATTTGCGAACCAATTCCCTTCTATAAAGATGATGTGGTTGGTATCCACGGTTCGTATACTATCTGTGATGTCTTCGTAAAGATTTCTTAGCAACGTCCCACCCGGTAAGTTCCAGTTGGGTTCGTTGATTAAATCATACCCAGCGATGGTAGTATCTGTGGCAAACTTTTCCGCCAATTTTTTCCAGAGCGCTACCGTCTTTGTTCTATTGTGCACACTTTCCCACAAAGAAGGCTTAGTAGGATCGTAATCACTAATACCCTGATCATATCCCTGACCCCCAGGAGCTGCATGAAGGTCTAAAATGACATATAATCCTGCATCTTCTGCCCAAGTAACCACTGAATCTAAAAGATTGAATCCCTTCGTGAGCCAGGTATTTTGTCCAAGCACAGGTTCCTCTTCGATCGGCAGGGTGAATAGATTGTAATGCATGGGAACTCGAATGGTATTGAAACCCCAAGCCGCCATGCTATCCACGTCTGCTTTATTAAAATGGTTTTCTAGCCAGGCGTCGTAAAAAGCCTGTGTCGCTGTAGCTCCAATAAGGTCTTCAATAGTATCCTTTATCTTGTGTTGTGGATTTGCAAATGAAGCGGTTTGAAGCATATAGCCTTCCTGGACCATCCAACCGCCTATTCCCATAGCACGAATAAGCAGTGTATCGCCATATCCATTAACAATAGCCTTGCCATTAGATTTGACGTATTGGGCTGATACCATGGTTGAAGCCAATAATGCCCCAAGTAGAAATAATCGTTTCATGATGTGTAGTCGTGTGACTACAAGATAAAAAAAAACGAGGCGCTCCCTATGGAAGCTTACCTCGCTTTAATGATGCGCAGTTTTGGCAATCGGTAACACTTCTTCAAAGATGCGAAAATTGCGTAAATACTTGTTATTCAAGGCAAGACAGTTGCCGGACAATTAAATTTTTTGGATGAATTCATCCAAAGAGTCGCCCTTTTCGAGGTCAAGTTTCTTCTTTAGACGGTATTTGGCTTTTTCAACAGCTGCCGGACTCACGTTTAACACGTTCGCGACCTCCTTGTTACTCATCTGCTGACGAAGCAAATAACTCAATCGAATCTCACCTTTAGTCAAGGTTGGGTATTCTGCTTTGAGCTTTGCAGAAAAGTCCTCGTGCAGCTCACGGTAGTTCCGCTCAAAATGATCCCAATAATTCTCACTTTGAAGCTCTCTGTTCAACTCTCTGGTCATACCTTTTAGAAACCTCAGCACCTCTTCTGAACGTCCTTTCTTCTCGCTTTCTTTCACCAAACGTTCCTTAAAGGATTGAAGAAGTTCTAGTCGTGAAGAAGTCTTCAGTAACTGAAAGCTGAGTTCTGTCTTCTGCTTTTCTGTCTTCACCTCAAGCTCTGCCGCCTTTGCCTTTAAAAGCTCACGCTCAGTTTCTACCAGTTTTAAACGCGTCAATCTGAATTTACGGTCTTGGAAAAAGAATACTGCGGCTCCCACCAAGAATGTGATCACTACAAAGAGGATAAGTTTGAACCACCATTGCTGCCAGAAGAAAGCCTTAATGACAAAATCAAACGAAAGTACTTTAGGCGCTACGCCTGATTTCGTCGCTGAAATTTCAATCGTGTATTTACCAGGGTCCAGTTCTGATAAATCAATGATTCGTGAGCCTTGGGGCAGGTTCATCCAGCGTTTGTCGTTTGAAGACAATCTATAATGAAAAGACACACCTCGTTGAAAAGAAGGAGACATCAATTCAAATGAAAACCTTATGGATTTTGTCCCTGCATTAAAGGTAATAGGTTTGCGGGCCTCATTGGTGTTTTTAATCAATTTCGCAGATTGCTTTTCGTTATCTGCAAATACATCGGTCAATAGTAAATCCGGAACCTCCGCTGTACGTATATCATTCACATTAACCACTGCTACGCCTTTGGTTCCTCCTACATAAAGGTTTTCACCCTTGAGAACGAGTGACTTCCTGTTTGGAAGCCCAATCTGTAATTCATCAATCTCACGGATGAGCTCGAATTCCCATTGGCCATCGATATACTGTATGCGACTTAGTCCCAGAGAGGTTGTTGCATAAATGTAATGCTCGCCAGTCGCTAACGCATAACAGTTGGTGTAGTCTGCATTCTTAAGAACTGTGTCTAAGATTCCCTCCCTGTAGGAAAGAATCCCGGCCCCTTCCGTCCCAATAATCAATTGACCTCCGTAAGAACTTAGATCAAGCACACTATTATCTAACGCAACAGAGAATATTCCGCCGTTACGATCTATAGAGTGCAGTCCGGTAAATTCCGACCCAACCCATAGCTCGCTACCGGTAAACTCGAGATCCATTATGTTTCTACCAACACGCCACGGCACTTTAAAAGGCGAGATAAACTCCTCGCCGTTCCAATATTGGAGTCCACTCAAGGTCCCAATCCAAAGACTATCGCCCCAAGTTTGCTCCATGGACCAAATGTTACTATTGTTCAAACCAAAGGCGATTCCAGAGCTTGCCAAGAAACGGCGCTTAAGATTGCCTTGTCCGTTTAAGACAAACAGCCCTTCAGATAGACTCCCTACCCATAATTCTTCACCGTAGGTCGCGAGGCTAGTGACAACATCCGGTAATACATCTGGGTCTATCCTGCTCACTGTCACCTTTCCAGCATCTGTATTGTATCGAACCAAACCGTCACCATCGTAACCTACCCAAAGGCCATCGTGCTCTAACAAAGCGATCGAACTCTGCAATCCTGAATAAGCAAAGTCCTCGTGCTTCTGTAAAGTTCTAACTATACGTTCGCTTTTTGGGAGCACAGTAATTCCAGAGTTGAAGGTACCTAACCACAGTTGATCGGAAAAGTCATAAATACCATAGAATTGGTCCGATGCGAAGCCTAACTGTGGCTGGTATTTAGAATAGTGATCTATGCGGCCTTGAGATACCTTGTACAAGCCTTCTCCATCCGTACTTACCCACAAATCATCGCCGTCAAAATGAACATCCCGGGGACCGATTAGATCCAAAGTCGCGTCTCTTTCAAAAGCACCCGAAGTTGTGTTTAATCGGAAAAGTCCTTGATCTTCCACCCCAAATACAACATCGCCTCCCCGAACATCAACTGATTTACGGAAGGAACTCACTTCCCCGTTAACAAGTGCTGATAGAATAGTGTTGTTCGATTGAAGTACGTACAACAGTTTTGAACCCGTTGTGGCCATCCATAGTGTGTCGCCTTGTTCGGCAAAATCGAAGCAAAATGCTATATCCGCTCCGTGAATTTTACCGATTAGCTGTTGCCAACGATCCGCCCCAGGGCGTAGAAAGTAAGATCCATTTCCGCTTGTCCCGGCCCAAATAGTTCCATCCCTAGTTTCATACAAAGAGATAATGGAATAATTTGCGGGCAACTGCGGACATTTCTTATCAGGGCGCGCGCTAAGATTACCCAGATCTACACTCACAATACCACCGAGTTGTAGCCCGATATAAAGGATTGAATCTTGAGAGACCAATAAGCTCTGGACGTTGTTTGAACGACGTTCAGTTGTAGAATCTAGAAAGGAAATATTTGTTGCTTTTCCCTCATTGTATCTGTACAAACCGTCCCTAGTTCCAATCCAGATAAACCCCCATGGATCTTGGACAATATCATATACGGTTGGGTTGTTCAATCCCTGACTTGCATCAATAAGGCGAGCCTCCTGGCCAAAGCCGGACAAGGACAGGACAAAAAACAACAACGTGAGTAACCTTCGCATGTGCGCAAGGTACAAAATGAAAGGGGGACCCGAAACGGGTCCCCCTACACTTAGTTACTAACCAAAAGGTAAGTGGATATTATTTTAAGGCTACACGTACAACTTTCTCAGTCATGCCGTTTTGTACACGTACAATGTACATACCGCGTGGTAGAGAAGCAACGTCTAGACGAGCCTCAGCGTCGAAAGTAGCTTCCATTACACGTGCACCTGTGATGCTGTATACAGCTACGTTAGAAGTAGTTCCAGTAGTGTTCTCGATGAACAATACATCTGATGCAGGATTTGGCTTAACTACGAATGAAGCAGCCTCCTCTTCAATACCGATGTTAGCACATGGACCACACTCTTCCCAACATTGAACGTCAAGAGTAGTATCAGCAGCACCAATTGTGATGTAACGGTTTGTGAAAGCACCAGTAGTCAACGTACAAACTGAATCTGCCGTTGCAGGATCAAAGTTTTCTTGGATTGCCCAGCTATCAGCTGTGTACTTGAATTCGTAAGACCCAGGCAACAAAGACAAAGTAGCAGTGTAAACACCGTCACCATCATCGTCAGACATCATGTCTGCATCACCAGACCATCCATTCATTGTACCTGAAACGTAAGCAGTAGTGAACGTACCCAAGATTGAGTTACGGTCAGACTGGAATGTAACGTTTACCGGTGTTGGTGGAACTGGACAAGTACCGTCAGTAGTACACTCGCCGAAACAAGTCATCAAGTGGAAGTCACCGTACAATGGTGAACCTGTAGAACGGTCGTTGTAGTTGTTAGGGTCACCACAAGGCTTACCAGCCAAGTTCTCTTTACAACCCCAAGATGGACAAGCACCGTTAGTGAAAGCGAAGAATGAAGTGAAACCAGTGTCTTTAGCAACAGTGATGCTGTAGATACTATCACCGATTGGGTGCATTTCGTTATCACCTGGGTTACCAAAGTTACCACCACCAGCTAAGAATACACCAGTTGAATCAACTGCCTGGTAAGACATATTCACTTGCATAGTCAAGTATACCTGACCTGCTTTAGCATCACAAGATTCCCATGCAACACCTGGAAGGATGGTATCACCTGTGAAGGCAGCGAAACGGTTTGTGTAGATACCCGAAGTCTTAGTACATGCAGTACCTGAAGTCAGGTTTTCCTGTCCTGTCCAACCGTCAAGAGTAAACTTGTACTCAATAGAGTCAGCAGTCAAAGGAAGAGTTACTGTCCAGATAGAATCACCATCTGCATCAGCCATTGGGTTACAAGTACCACACCAGCTGTTAAAGTCACCGTTAAGGTGAACAGTAGTGTACGAACCTGAATAGTCACGCATATCAACGATAAACGTAACATCTTTTTGTGCGAAACCTAGCATAGGCAAGCACAACATCAATAAAGCGTAGATTTTTTTCATGTTAAGCATTTATTTAATGGTTAGTAATTATTGAAAAACTCTTATATAATCCACCAACATATACTGGGGGAATTGAGTTGAAGGGCCAACTGGGCCAGGCCAGTTTCCTTCCACGGCAATATTCAAAATAAAGAAGAACTTTTGATGGAACGCACTCAAGTTACCGATATTCATCGAATGATACAGCATGTTATCTCTGTACCATTTGATCGATGAACTGTTCCAAACAATAGAGAATACGTGGAACTCATCGTTGAACTTCTCACCGTTTGGCAAACTAGTGTTACCACTGTACTCTGCATGAGAACCATTATTAGACCAGTGAGCGGTACCGTAAACCGTGCGGTCGTTGTACCCTTCGCCTCCAATAAGTTCCATGATGTCAATCTCTCCACAAGTTGGCCAACCGTCAGTACTGAAGTTGTCTCCAAGCATCCAAAGTGCAGGCCAAATACCTTGGCCGTAAGGCACCTTAGCGCGAATGTCAATGCGGCCGTATTTGAAAGATTCTTTGCCTTGTGTGGTCATACGCGCCGAAGTAAACGGCGCACCTAAGTACGTCTCTTCCTTCGCTGTAATTCTCAAGAAGCCTTGATCAAGCTCGGCGTTTTTAGTTCCGGCTCTGTAGTATTGACTTTCGTTATTACCCCAGCCAGACGCTCCAGTTTCAAAGTTCCAAGTAGCGCCATCAACAGAGGTTCCGTCGAACTCTTCTTCCCAAACTAAGGTAAGACCAGAATAGCTTGACGGTGACGTATAGCCAGTGTTGTCGATTGGAGGTGCACCGTCGTCATTTTTCAAAGTAATCTGAGCGTAAGGTATAGGGGTAGTCACGTTAATAGGATTACTGAATGAAACCCAAAGAGATTCAGTGTCTTCAGAATCCTCGTCGCCTAAAATCGTAATAGGAATGACTCCTACAGATTCGCCCTTAGGAATGATTAATGTTCCTTGAGTAGCCTCGAAGTCACTACCTTCATCAGCGCTTACCGCACTAGTTGTGTAGTCGATCGATACTTCTCTTGGTGCAGCCTCACTAAGATAGACGTAGAAATCTAGAACGTGCGTTCCATTGCCTTCGTCGATAATTACATCCTCTGCACTTAACTGCGGAACGGAAGGTTCCTCGCAACTAGAAATTGCGAGGCCCATTCCGAAAATTAAACATACGTTTAAGAGTATCTTCATGTATTCTCCTTATGATTCAGAGTAGAGTGTAAAACGCCACAATCCTGGGCCAAAGTTTACTTCAATTTCCATGTAGCGGTCACCTGCAACATCGGTCATAGACAAAATGTCGTAGGTGATTTCAGTCTGAGGTGTGCTTACCTCTGCACCGTTAGCTACTTTGTGTAGACCTAAGAAGGCACCTGTACCAACCACCTTGATTTGATCTGGGTGATCGTTGTTCGCAGGAATTACCTGGTAACTATGCGTACCACTTTTCCAGCCTTCCAAAGTACCTGTGAGCATATTTTCATTGTAACAACCTTCCGGCGAGAAGCCGAACACTGGTTCGCCCCAGAAATCGCCATTTGCATTATATACCATGTCGCCATCTGCTTCAAAAGTCCATTCGTCGTTGTAGGTACAAGGACGTCCGTTAGTAGCACCATTTGCGTCGACAGCCCACCAAGTATCACCGTCTGTTGATCCTACCCATAATGAGCCCGCTTGAGGAGCTAACTTCCAGGTTCTTTGATCACACTCGGTCAACCATTCAACAGCACCAACACATGGAGGTGGACCTTCTTTTAAGATTTCTACAGTACCTGTTGCGGTTGCAGACCCTCCTTGGTTAAATACGGTATGCTTTACATTGTATACACCGATAGTGCCAATAAAAACATCTACCGTTTCACCCGTATATGTGCCAATGCCTTCAATCTCCCAAGAGAATAAGAATGGATCTCCCGTTGAATTTGATGTAAACTGTACATTGTTACTATCAATGTATGTCATTGTGTAGTCAGCTTGAGGCAAAGCCCCTAGCTCTGTATGACCAGCTTCACTTGGTTCACATGCAATGAAACCAATAGCTAGTGCTGCGAATAATGCGATTCTCTTCAACATAATTCTAAATTTTAGTATCCAGGATTCTGGGTTAATACTCCTTGACTCGCGTCAATTTCTTGCTGAGGGATAGGTAAGTATTGGTGTGTAGCCAAAACAAAGCCTTGATCTCCTAAAACATCAGTTGCTTTACCCGTTCTCAATAGGTCGAAGAAACGATGTCCTTCAGTCGCAAGCTCAAATCTGCGCTCGTCGTAAATGTCTTCCAACAGATCAGAACCCGTTGAAGACACAGGAGACAAGCTTACACGACCACGCACTTGATTGAGGTATGAACGAGCTGTTCCTTCAGAACCGCCGCTACGAACCAAACCTTCTGCAGCCATCAATAGGACATCTGCGTATCTGATTTCACGAATGTTGTTACCCCAGTTCAATGCTGGATCACCGTCAGGTGCAACATTAGAAGCAATAGGAGCATACTTTCTCATGAAATAACCTGTGTTTTGGTAACCCGGTGTGTATTCTGCACCTGGAAGAGAGGCAGCATTGATAATCGTTTGTCCATAACGTGGATCGTTGGCCATGTCTGCTTGCAATTCTGTAGAAACAGGACAAAATCCCCAACCAGTAGCATATGTCGGTCCGTTGTAGTCACGCATACCGATGAATTGAACACCTACGTTTCCTTCACCGCCACCCCAGCCGAATGAACCCCAGTCAGATGCAGAGTTTTCGCTGTATGTGATTTCAAAAACACTTTCCGAAGACCACTCGCCTTCTTTTGTCCAAAGATCCGCGTAGCTCGATAGCAATTGGTACTCACCAGAGTTGATTACGTCTTCACACAAAGAAGCAACTTGGCTCATTTTAGATTCGTCGTTCTGGAACAAGTATACACGAGCAAGTAATGCTTGTGCTGCACCTTTAGTTACACGACCCAATTGGTTTTCAGAAACTGAAGTTGGCAATACACTAATTGCATCCTCAAGATCAGAGATGATCAACGGGTAAATGCTTTCTGGGCCTACTTGCTCTACAGTGTAGTATTCAGAAGCGCCTAGCGTGTGGTCAATCAATGGCACGTTACCAAATAGGCGAACCAAATCGAAGTAGAATTTCGCACGAAGGAATTGAGCTTCACCTTTCGTTCTTACTCTGAAAGATTCTGCTGCTTCCTCAATACCGTCAATCTTTTCCAAGTATAGGTTAGCTCTGTAGATGCCTTTGTAGCACTTTCTCCAAAAACCACGTTGAGGACCTAGGTTAGGTGTCAACGTGAAGTTGTCGTAAGCAACCCATGAAGGTTGATCCGAAGCATCGCTACCTCCTGCATATGTATCGTCAGAAGCAACATTCTGCAAGAAGCGGAACATGGTAAATCCGTACTGATCGTTCCACTGAAGAACATCGTAGATACTCACCAAGGCTTCAAAAGCCTGGTCTTGATTTTGGTAATAGTTCACCTCCAATACACGGCCTACAGGACGCGTATCAAGAAAGTCCTTAGAACAAGAACCCAATACTAGGGTCAGCGCTAGCGTGAGGCTTACCCAAATGCTTTTTGTGTGGTTTAACTTATTCATGATTTATTTATTTAAATGTGATGTTCAAACCGATTGTGTTTACTCTCGCTTGAGGGTAAATACCACGGTCAATACCTAGACCTGCACCAATTTCTGGATCAAATCCGCTGTACTTCGTAAACGTTAATAGGTTCGTACCTGCGTAGTAAATGCGCATTTTTCTCAATCCTATTCTTTCAGCTACTGAACCTGTTATGTTGTAGCCCAATTGAAGTGATTTCAAACGGAAGAAACTACCGTCCTCAACGTAGAAGTCAGAACTACGAGCGAAGTTTTTGTTTCTATCGTCGAAGGTTAGACGAGGGTAAGTATTTGATGTTCCTTCCCCAGTCCAACGGTCAATAGCGGTTGCAGGCATGTTTGATGTTGGTAGATCGTATCTACGTGTCGCGTTGTAAATGTCATTACCAAATACACCTTGACCGAATACGTTCAAATCCCAATTCTTGTACTGAATATCAAGCGTAATACCTGCAGTCCAGTCCGGTGTTGGGTTACCAATCATTGTTCTATCGTCGGCATTGATCTGTCCGTCACCGTTTACATCAACGAAACGGAAATCACCCGGCATCGCACCTGGTTGGATCGTATCACCAGTAGAAGAAGTGTATCCATAAACTTCATCCATGTTCTGGAAGATCCCGTCTGTCTGGTACCCGAATAGGTAACCGATTGGCAGACCCTCTGTGATACGCGTGATCTCAAGACCCTGAGGTCCCCAGCCTGCACCTGTTAAGTAGCCTGCGTCATTACCAATAAGAACAACCTCATTTCTAATGAAACTTACATTACCGCTTACACCAATAGCAAAGTCTTTGCTGTAGGTTCTGTCATAACCGAATTCCATATCGATACCTTGGTTCAACATAGAGCCAACGTTTGCTGTAGACGGGTCGTTACCAATGTAATCTGGCAGTGGTGGACGTGTCTTCATGTCGTTAGTCTTACGGTTGAAGACATCAAAACCGAATACCAAGTAATCGTATGCACGAATCTCAGCACCAACGTTCAACTGTGCAACGCTCTCCCAACGCAAATCAGGGTTCGCTACTTGTGCAGGTGTCGTACCGTTCGTAAGGATTTCATTTCTACCAAAAGTGTACGAACGACCACCAATAATTGTTGATGCGTATTCTAGCGAACCAGCAGCATCACTACCATTCAAACCATAACCCGCCTTCAATTTCAACTGGTTAATATTGTCGTATACCCAGAAGTCTTCTTTATGCATGTTCCAACCTGCAGAAAGCGAAGGGAAGTAACCCCAACGGTAGTTCTGTCCGAATCGAGAAGAAGCATCTGCACGCAATACAGCAGTAGCAACATATTTGCCGTCGTAGTCATAGTTTGCACGAGCGAAGTATGATTCAATAGCATAGCGCTCCCACTTACCACCATAAACTTGCTCAGAAAGCTCGTTTCTTGCGTAGTCAATAGTTGCATCTTGGAAATCTTGTGTAGGAACATCGCGCTTATTTCCGCCAATGTATCTTCCGTTCACTTCCTGAGCACTGTGACCCGCGAGGTAGCTCATGTTGTGCTTACCAACACTGTGGTTGTACGTGATTGTATTGTCCCAAATCCAAGTAAAGCCTCTGTTAAAGCTTGAGTATACATTGTTCGTATCCAAAAGGTTGGTTGCATTTAGGTAGTGCGACGGCGTGAAACCTTCGCTGCCCCAAAATGCAAGATCGATACCCATACTTGAACGCGCTTTTAAACCAGGAAGGATTTCAAACTCTGCATAAGTATTGTTCACAAACTTATCAGCCCAACCATAGTTGTTAATGATGCTGTATGCTGCAACAGGATTCACAATTTCAGAAGTAACACGGTTTGAAATACCATAGATACCGCCTTCGTCACGAACCAAATTGCCTCTCAATACACCACCGGATGAATACGGCGCAGAAGCTAAGACTGTTGGATCTGTTTCATAAAGTGGCGTTAATGGATCCATGTTTAATGCACGGCCTAGTGGTGAACCCCACTCTGTGTTCTCAGCTACACCATTGCTTTGATTGTGCGTGTAAGCAACATTCCAACCTACTGTCAAACGGTCGTTGACATTCGTGATTGTATTCAAGCGTGCAGAGAGACGTTCATAGTAAGACTTGCCTTCTGCAACGATTCCTTCTTGGCTGAAGTTGCTTACCGAAGCGTAGTAAGAGCCTTTATTCGTTCCACCTGCGATGCTTACATCGCTATTCTGCATGATTGCATTTGGGTTAAATACATGACTTTGCCAATCAGTACCCTGACCGTATTGTGCTGGATTCTCGTAGATCTTTGGTTGACCGGCTGCTGCCGACATCTCGTTCATCAACGTAGCGTATTCCGTAGAGTTCAATACTGGAATTTTCTTCCAAGGATTTTGAACACCCGTGTATGAAGATACTTTTACCTCCATTCCACGTGCCTTTGAACCGTTTTTCGTAGTTACGATTATTACACCGTTTGCACCACGTGCACCGTAGATTGCAGCTGACGCAGCATCCTTAAGTACCTCGATAGTTTCGATGTCTCCTGGGTTCAAAAAGTCAATACCTCCACCGATGATTACACCATCCACAACGTAAAGTGGGTCAGAACCATTGATTGAAGACGTACCACGAATACGAATCACCGAACCCGAACCCGGTTGACCAGAACTCTGAACAACACTTACCCCAGAGGTACGACCTTGGAGTGCGGTTTCAATACGCGGTAATTGAAGATCTTCGAGATCCTCAGATTTCACGCTAGAGATCGCTCCTGTTACGTTTGATTTTTTCTGCACCCCGTAACCAACAACAACGACCTCATCCAAAGTAGATGCAGCTTTATCGTAGTTTAGTTTCGTGGTAATCTGATTGTTGTCAGAAAGCGTTACAGTTTTGCTTTCGTAGCCAACGAATGAAATAGATACTTGCGTTCCTTTCGAAACGTCTAGATTCCAGCGACCGTCCATATCTGTCATAGCAGATTTTTGGCCAGCGTTTACAACTGCTCCTGGCAAAGGCGAGTTGTCCGCCGCATCTAGTACTACTCCTTTGTACTGAGCGTTCATCGTAAACGACGAAAGCACGAGGACAAATGTTGCAGCAAGCGACAATAAGTGTTTGTTATTAATCATAATCGACCGATAGTTATTTTAAAAGTGTTCGATGTACACTCAAAAGTCTTGAATTGTAATTAGGTATACAACCACCCTTGCCGGACAAAAACCGGACAGAATTGTTCATTTTAAGATTAAAGTCAATAAAAATCAAGCCTGAGAGAACCGGACAAGGTCCAAAACCAGTGTTTTAAACTGTAAAGTCATCTAAATCGCGGCGGTCCTTTTTAGTAGGTCTACCGAGCCCCTTTTTACGGGTTACATTACGTGCCAATCGCAGAAATTCTTGCTTATCTAGCTCATCCTGAGGGGTAATGTCTTTAACTAAGTCTTCTACGAACTTCGCACCAACCCGACTCTTGGGAATGGATAAAACCTCAAAAACTTGGTCGAACCCGTGGCGTTTGATGGTGATTTCATCGCCGACTTTTACTTCACGGGAAGCCTTGACCGGCAATTCATCCATCAAAACGCGTCCAGAACGCACATTCTCGCCGGAGAGACTGCGGGTTTTAAACAATCGGACACACCAAAGAAATTTGTCAATTCTCATGAAGGTAAATTTGAAACATTTCGGGTATTTTGAAGCCTGAATATCGCCTAAATATGAAAACTAACACTTTCGCGGCCGCATTGTTAGGACTCGCAACTCTAATTGCCTGTAATAACAGTACCTCGGACACTACTTTAGAAGAAACGCCTCAGACAATGGAGACCTATAAAAAAGGGTATCAGCTCTATACTATTCGCGAAGAAATGGTAAATGATTCGACTGTAAAAGCTGCTTTACATGCAACCAAAGAGATGGGCTATGTTCAAGTAGAGTCGTTTGGATACATGCAAGGCACCTTCTTTGGACAAAGTCCTGAGCAATTTAAAAAGACCATTGACAGTGCTTCGCTAAGCTCGCCTAGTGGTCACTATATGCCAATGCAATTGGCCACTAACGAAGTGGAACCGTTGGAAACTTCTACCATTGCAGATATCTTAGATGCTGCAGAAGCTTTAAATCAAAAATGGGTGGTTATCCCTTGGATGAGCGAGGCATGGAGAAAGGCCGAGGGCTATGCGCATCTGGCCAATTATCTTAAAGCCTTAAGCGCTGCTTGTCAGGAGCGAGGTATGATCGCCGCTTGGCACAATCATGAATTTGAATTCCAGCCG
>CBFHHP010000022.1:0-1695 GCA_965655745.1 uncultured Schleiferiaceae bacterium | reverse complement strand
CGCTCGAAGACGGCACAATCCCTTACGACTACCTTATTGAGAATTTAAAAGACGAAGGCGTGGTCTTCGAAATGGACGTGCACTGGGTGGCTTTTGCCGGTGAAGATCCTGTGAAATGGTTTGAGAAATACCCGGGTATGTTCCCATTATGGCACGTTAAAGATTTTGCTGCCGATACTTTAACGCAGGTTCCCGTAGGTCAAGGCGTGATCGATTGGGAACGAGTTTTCGCCAATGCTGAACTTAGCGGTATGCAACACTATTATATAGAACAAGATGTTTGTAGTGCGGACCGCGCATTGAATTGCTTGAAAAAGAGCATTGACTGGGCGGCCGAACAAACCTTCATGGAATAAGCAAAGAACGATACCCAAATACAACCTAATATGTACGGAGACTTAAAAGACCACTTGCAAAGAGAATTGGCCGATATAGAAAAAGCTGGTCTGTTCAAAAGAGAGCGCATTATTACCACTCCTCAAGATGCGGTTATTAAAACTACTGAAGGGGTAGAGGTCCTAAACTTTTGTTCCAATAATTACCTCGGACTTAGTTCACATCCAAGAGTGCTGGAGGCCGCGCATAAAACGCTTGATACACACGGTTTTGGCATGAGCTCAGTACGTTTTATTTGTGGTACTCAAGACATTCACAAGGAACTTGAGGCGAAGATCGCGGAGTTCCTTCATACCGAGGACACCATCCTGTATGCTGCTGCTTTTGATGCCAACGGCGGTGTGTTTGAACCCCTCTTAACTGCTGAGGATGCCATTATTTCGGACAGCTTGAACCACGCCTCTATCATTGATGGGGTTCGTTTGTGTAAGGCTGCGCGTTATCGCTACGCCAACAATGACATGGCGGATCTTGAAAAGCAACTTCTGGCTGCTGAGGGTGCCCGATTCAAAATCATCGTTACCGACGGTGTATTCTCGATGGACGGCTACGTGGCACAGTTGGATAAAATTTGTGACCTCGCCGATAAGTACGATGCTTTGGTGATGGTGGACGAATGTCATGCCACTGGATTCATAGGCAAAACTGGTCGTGGAACCGTAGAGCTTAAAAACGTTTTGGGTCGTGTGGATATCATCACTGGAACCCTAGGTAAGGCCTTAGGCGGTGCGATGGGCGGCTTCACCACTGGACGTAAAGAAATCATTGAGATGCTGCGTCAAAAATCAAGACCGTATTTGTTCTCGAATTCTCTGGCACCAACCATTGTCGGTGCCTCTATCGAGGTCTTTAACCTTCTTAGCGAGAGTACTGAGCTCCGTGATAAATTGGAATGGAATATCAACTACTTCAAAGAAGGGGTAAAAGCTGCAGGGTTCGATTACAAAGATGGGGATAGCGCCATAGTACCTATTATGTTGTACGACGCTGCGCTAAGCCAAAAATTTGCAGATCGATTGCTCGAAGAAGGCATCTATGTCATTGGCTTCTTCTACCCAGTAGTTCCTAAAGAGCAAGCGCGCATCCGTGTGCAGTTAAGTGCCGGACACGACAAAGCCCATTTGGACCGCGCTATTGCTGCGTTTACCAAAGTGGGTAAAGAGCTTGGCGTACTAGAAAACTAATTTTAACACCTTTTTTAGCGTCTTACACTGTAGTGAGATAAACACTCTAAGCAGGGAGGCGTTACTTTTACAGCTTCAATAAAGAGCTTTACAGCATGCTGATCCAAATCGCACA
>CBFHHP010000021.1:28671-30853 GCA_965655745.1 uncultured Schleiferiaceae bacterium | reverse complement strand
AGCCGATTCAAGCAAAGGAATCGCTAGAAAAACCTAAAGTAAAAGTGAAATAATGAGGATTAACACCTTCTTCTTTTTATTGCTTTCTGTTGTTGCCTTTGGACAAGCTCCAGAGGCAATGCCTAGTACTCAAGAGCTCAGTGCAGCGCAATTCGTTCAGTGGGTGGATCAGAACCACCCAGTGTTACAATCCGTGCGAAACAGGCTTCCTATTGCCAAAGCAGAACTACTCAAAGCGCGAGGTGCTTTTGACCCCAACTTGGTAGGCAACTACTCAAGTAAGGAGTACGACGGTGAACTGTACTATGAACTGCCCGCAGTTCAGTTAGCACTTCCAACGGCCTCTCCTATTGACCTTCAGGTGGATTGGAATTCAAGCACGGGGATTTACACTAACCCGCAGAACAAGTTACCTGAGGAAGGCCTTTTTGCTGTGGGCGGTATGATTAACCTAGGTAACGGTTTAATGACCGATGAACGCAGAACTTCTTTGCGACTTGCGAAGGCAGCAGTAGATATGACCGAAGCTGAAGCGCAGCTGTACCGCAATAAACTCCTAGCCAAAGCATTGAGCGACTATTGGAAGTGGTACGAGGCTTATGCTGGTCTCGTTGCTTACGAGAGTGCAGTAGAAGCAGCCCGTGAGGTGTATGACTTTACGATGAATGCCTTCAATGCAGGAGATGTAGCAGCTATTGACACCTTGGATGCGCGTGCCCTGCTGACCACTTGGCAAACGGACTACTTCAAGGCTCGTAATAAGGCTATATCGGCAATGTACGGTGCGAGCAACTGGCTATGGACGTCTGACGGTCAACCTGTGCTATTAAAGCCTGAAAGCAGACCAACGGCTGTGATGCAAGAGTTACTCGTTTCCTTGGAATTGGACCCTGCACATCCTTTGTATGTGTATAACGATAATAAGGAGGAGCAATTTAGATTGAAGCGCCAACTGGCTCGGGAATACCTCAAGCCTAAGGTTGCTGTAGGTGGTGCTGTATTGATGCCTGGTAACTTCTCAGAATTGCCAACATCGGCAGATTACGACCCGAATAACCGTGTGGTAAAGGCAAAACTGGACATGCCTTTGTTTTTGCGTACCGGTCGCGGTTACTCGCGCAGTCAAAATCTGCAGTTGCAAAACTTCCAATTAGAGCGTAGCGAAACAGAGAACTCTTGGAACAACGCTTTGAGTGCTGCCGCAGAGGGGATTGTTCAGTTAGAAGTGGCCTTGAATGCGAGTTTGAAAAATCAAGAAAGTCTTCGATTGCTTCTTGAAGCAGAAAAGCGTAAGCTGGAACAAGGCGATAGTGAACTGATCAAAGTCAACCTGCGCACGAGCTATTATGCTAAGGCGTTGATTCAAACAGCTAATATTACCCGCGAATTGGGCGTGCAAAAGGCGCTGTGGCAAGAACTCTCTGCCACCTTCTAGGAGTTTCGAGGTATTGTACATGAACAGCGATTGTTTATCTTCCAAGAGCAAAACCGCTAACACTCATGAACAAACTTTTGAATTGGTCCCTGACGGTGGCCTTGGCTGGCTTTTTATTTGGCTTTGATACGGTTGTAATCTCTGGTGCAAATGCACCCATCAAAGAACTTTGGCAAACCTCTGCATGGTTCCACGGCGTATTCATCATGTCGATGGCGCTTTGGGGAACGGTGCTGGGCTCCTTAGCCGGCGGCATTCCTACTAAACGAATAGGACGCAAAAACACGCTCATTTGGGTTGGTGTTCTATACCTAGTGAGTGCCCTAGGGTCAGGGTTAGCTACTGATCCCTACATGTTCTCTTTTTTCCGATTCTTGGGCGGTGTCGGCGTTGGTGCTTCTACGGTAGCTGCTCCCACCTATATCAGCGAAATTAGTACCGCTAAATCACGAGGCCGACTAGTAGCGCTGTACCAATTCAATATTGTCTTTGGTATCCTCATCGCATTCATCTCAAATTACCTCCTAGACGGCGTTGGCGGCAATAACGACTGGCGCTGGATGCTGGGGGTAGAAGCACTTCCAGCTGCACTGTATTGTTTGCTTATTCTTGGGGTACCTAATTCCCCACGCTGGCTCATGGTGGAACGCGGCGATGCTTCCAATGCGCTCCAAACGCTTGAGTTGCTACATGGCGATGAAGCGTCCGCCAAAGCAGAATTGGACACCATTAAAGCCCACCAAAGTA
>CBFHHP010000021.1:0-28578 GCA_965655745.1 uncultured Schleiferiaceae bacterium | reverse complement strand
GTGCGCTCCAAACGCTTGAGTTGCTACATGGCGATGAAGCGTCCGCCAAAGCAGAATTGGACACCATTAAAGCCCACCAAAGTAAGGAAGAGGCAAGCGCCAATGTATTCAGCGGTAAATACAATAAGAGCCTACTTCTCGCCTTTTTACTCGCGTTCTTCAACCAATTGAGTGGGATCAACTTCATCCTGTACTACGCACCGGTGATTTTGGAAAATGCAGGATTCGCCTCCTCGGACTCCCTCCTCTCCTCCATCGCTATCGGCGGAACCAACCTCATCTTCACCTTTGTTGGCTTGTATCTAATCGATCGAATGGGGCGCAAATCCCTTATGTACATCGGTTCAGTAGGCTATATCATCTCCCTAGCGATGGTAGCCTATGGATTCAAAACCGAAGCGTCGGCAGGGTTCAACCTTTTTTTCATACTCACCTTCATTGCCTCCCATGCAGTAGGTCAAGGTGCCGTCATTTGGGTATTCATCTCCGAAATCTTCCCGAACAGCGTGCGCGCGGCCGGCCAAGCTTGGGGTACAGGAACCCACTGGGTGTTCGCAGCACTTATCACTATGCTCGGTGAGGTAGTCATCGAAGCCTTCCCTGGATGGACGGTATTCGCTTTCTTTGCTGCCTTTATGGTACTTCAGCTACTTTTCACCCACTTCATGATGCCCGAAACCAAAGGGGTCAGTCTTGAAGAATTACAAGACCAATTAACCTCAAAGGATGCCTAAACTGTACTGCTTCGGCGAAGTATTGTGGGACCTCTTCCCTTCTGCTGCTAAGCCGGGTGGAGCACCCATGAACGTCGCTATCCACGCACAGAATTTGGGCCTAGAAAGCGCCGTTATTTCTGCCATTGGGGAGGATGAATTGGGCCAAAATCTTTTAGATATCCTACAAGAGCGCGATGTCAACACTGAATTCATCACCACAAGCGAGCACCCTACTGGAACGGTCACAGTGGAAACCTCGAATCCTTCTGAGGTGCGCTACACCATAGACGAACCAAGCGCTTGGGATTTTATTAGTACGCGTGAGGTTTCTTGGGAACAGGGCGACCTACTCTTGCACGGGTCTTTAGCTACACGAAACAATCAGAGCTACGAATCCTTGAAAGCGCTCAGGGCGAAGGCTAGTATGCGTGTATTTGACCTCAACCTCAGAGCTCCCTTTATCAATACAGAACGTATCCTGGAATTACTTCAGGGTACAGAAATCGTCAAGGTAAACGAAGATGAATATGCACTGCTTGCTCAGTGGCTACAATTAGATGCTGATCCAGAGCTGGGGTTTGAAGCCATGCACGAACGAATGGGCACCCAAGAACTCATCGTAACTAGAGGCAGCCAAGGGGCACTTTGGGTGAACAACCTTGGTGCACTTCAAAGTAAGGTCTTTACTGTAACCGTAAAAGACACCGTTGGTGCTGGAGACAGCTTTCTTGCTGCCATTCTTTTTGGTATTTCACACCTCCTAGAACCGCAACTAACGATAGATTACGCCGCTGCCCTTGGCGCTATAGTCGCCAGTAAAGAAGGGGCCAATCCTGTAATCAGTAAAACAGAACTAAAAGCCTTTATCGACGCTTCAACCCAATAATCGTCACAACCTCATCCGCTTCTCCTGGCGGCACGGTACGCCAAGGGAAATCTGGGTGACCTAGGCCCGTGATCGGCTCTATGGCAACAAATGGGGCGTTCGCCGGTCGAAATATCTGTGTAATGGCGGACAGTGGTTGGATGGTAGGATGCCCAAGCTCGATAGCATCCATAAAAAAGGCGCCGTCCACTTCTGCGGTCCAATCGAATCCTTCAAAAGGAATTTTTTCGCCCGGATGGCTCACTTCATTCTTCTTCAATCGATGGGCCGGCGTTGGGTTCAATGCCGGGGAACTGGTTTTGAAATAGGGATGCCACCCCATATGATAAGGCAAACTAGTTGTACCTGAATTTTGAACACGGCACGAAAGACTTAAGCCTTCCTGACTGAGGATGTAGGTAATTGTTAGTTTACAAGGAAACGGATAAAAGTCTTTCGAACCGTCATACGTCCAACTCGCTTGTATACCATTCGAAAGTTGCGCCAGTTCAAATTCTTCCCAAGGCGTAAAGCCGTGCAGTGCCGCGCGATGTTTCTCGTCGTTTATGGGCCAATGATATTCCGCTCCCTCGAAGCCCATCACCGTCCCTGATGCCATACGTACTGGGAATGGGAACATCACCGCTCCAGAGGCCCACTGGTGCCACTGCTCGCCAAAATCGTGGAGCAACTCCTTTCCGCTCAATTCGGCTTGCACTAGGGATGCCCCTGTGGAGGCGACAGTAATGCTACCGAAAGAATTTCTGAAGGATTGAAACATTTCTAGTTATCGTAAAAAATGACGGCTCTTAAGTTGTCTTGAACGGGCTCCTCAATGTATAGCTTTTTGGGCGATAACGCTTCAGTGCTACTTTGAGAATCATCCTGAGAACAGGTTTGTTTGTATAGAAAGAAAAGTAGTTTTCTCGGGCTTGAGCGCCGTAGGTACTCTTTATTTCCGTAGCTGTACGTCCTAAATTGATCTCAACAAACCCGCCCTCTATACCATTATGAATAACCTCGAACATCAGCAAGCTATACAGTCCATCCGGAGCTTCATCCAAAGCACCATAATGCATTGCACGGAGAACATTGCCGTCTTTTAGGTAGCCTATAAAGCCAACTATCTGACCGTTTTTTTGTGCAGCAAGAACTTGATAAGAATCGCCAAACCAGTGACCAAAACCTTCCAGCAAAACAGAAAGATTATCTGGCAGAGCAGCCACCTTCGGGGCTAGAGTTGCCTGAAACATTGAACAACATTCTTGAAATTCGCGCTCGGAACTCACATAAAAAGTCTCCAAATTCTCGTTCAATTCCATTGCTTTGCGGTAACGAGCTCGGTATTTCTTTTTAAAGCTGGCCACATACTCCTCCACAGTGTCCCATCTGTTCTCCACAACCATTAATGGATCACCTTGAAAGCTGAACCAATTCTTAGCTGCGACAGGCGCATCGGACGTTCCCACAAATAATGAATGCTTCGGCAACCCAGGGATATGACGTAAATCTTGGAGTTTCTCCGGAGTGAAGAGGTGCATTCCAGGCAACCAAAAACTCCCTACGACTTGGACCTTTAAGGCTGCCAACGCGTTTAACAATTGCAAGCCACGGCTCTTCAGGAAACTCAAATTTCCTTTTCGAAAACTTGGTGCCGAAAACAAAAACTCCTCACCGGTATTTGGATGGTGTAATATTTTCCCAGGCATCTGGGAATATTTGTAAGATTTCGGAGGGGTTTGACTCATTGCGCCAAAAATAGATACTTTTATGGTAATTACTATACGCCCATGTTTCAACCCAACGCCTTTCAACAACAATTGTTTGAGCAGATCTTCAGCTCAACCAAAGGCAAATCAAAGATTACCGCTGACCTTATGGCAGTGTTGGGTTGCTCGCGCGCTTCCCTTTACCGCAAGCGTACAGGTGCTACGCCATTGACAGCAGATGAAATGGTAAAATTGGCCAATCATTTTTCTATCAGTATTGATGCACTACGCTCGAGACCTGAAGATAACAGTCAAGTTGTAGTATGCACAACCCTTCCTCCTATCAAGGATTATGGCGATATCGATTTCTATTTGGAAAATACGCGGAAGAATTTAGAATTGGCCCTAATACAACCAAGTGCTCAGTTGTACTTCACAGCCAAAGAAGTACCCTTGTACCGTTATATGGACCAGCCCGGATTGAGTGCCTTTCGCTATTACCTTTGGGTGATGGAAAACATGCGTCGTCAGGAACGGTTTGATCCGCTTGCTATCCCGCAAGCCTTGATTCACAAAGGACAGGAACTCACAAAACTCAGCGAATGCATTAAAAGCACAGAATTCTGGGTAGCAGGCGCATTCGACAATCTCATTGGTCAAATTCGTTACGTCAGCAACAATTCAAGAATGTCAGATCGCGTAAAAAACCAACTCAAAGAAGAGTTGCACGCAGTACTCGATAAGCTGCTCAAAAATATCTTGAGTGAACAAACCAAAGAAGGAAAGGCCTACCAAATGGTACTGTGTAACTACCTCACGCTGAGCGACGGCGCATTACTTGAGATTGGACCCAACCACAGTGAAGTGATGTTCTCCTACGGGTCTATCAACTACATGAAGAGTTCGAACCCATCCATCGTAGAGGCATTCCGAAGAGGACTCCGTTACCACAAACTAGAGGGTCAAACGATTGATGCTTTGGAACAACCCACTGCACAAGAGTTTATTGAAAGTATCCGCGAGAAGGTTAATGCACTTTAATCATAGCAGCAATGTTTGCTGCACGCTCACGCATCTCATCCATGGTTTCCTTACCACTTCTGTCGTAGGCTAAGGCAACGGCCATTCTGCGGTACGGTCTGGTAGTAGGCTTTCCAAAAATCTTAAAATCTGATTGAGGCTGCTCTGCGGCCAATTCCATTCCAGAATAAACAGGAACCCCTTCTTTTTCCGCAAGAACCACAGCACTTACACCGGGATATCTGAGTTCTATAGCTGGAATATTCAATCCTAAAAGTGCACGCGCGTGTAATTCGAATTCATTGAAATTCTGCGTTCCTGCGAGGGTAACCATTCCTGTATCATGTGGACGCGGGCTCAATTCGGAGAAGTAAACAGCATCATGGCCTAAGAAAAATTCAATGCCCCAGATGCCAGCGCCACCAAGAGCCTCAGTGACTTTTCTCGCCATATCCTGAGCTTCCTCAAGCTGCCCTGAATCCATAGCACATGGCTGCCAGCTTTCTTGGTAATCGCCTCGTTCTTGACGGTGGCCAATAGGTGCACAAAATAACGTCTCTCCTTCTTTCTGTGTTACTGTAAGCAGTGTGATTTCGGTATGAAAATCAATAAAACCCTCTACGATAATCTCTTTTAGATCTCCACGACTGCCCTCCATGGCATAGGTAAACGCAGCCTCTAGCTCACTAGCATCCTTAACCACGCTTTGCCCTTTACCCGAGCTAGACATCAGCGGCTTAACTACACAAGGAAGTCCAATTTTATCTACCGCTGCTTCAAATTCTTCAATGTTTGTAGCATAGGCGTACGGTGCTGTGCAAAGACCCAAATTCTTCGCAGCTAAATCACGGATAAGCTTTCTGTTCATTGTGAAATTTGCTGCCTTAGCTGAGGGTGTTACCTGAATGCCCTCCCCTTCGAATTCGTATAACTTATCTGTACGAATGCTCTCCACTTCAGGAACAATAATGTCGGGAGAATGCTTACGCACGGCTTTTTCTAGTGCTGCGGCATCAAGCATTGAAAAAACTTCAAACCCATCAGCAACTTGCATCGCAGGTGCTCCTTCATAAGCATCACAAGCAATGACAGTACATCCGAGTCTTTGCAAGGCAATTACAACTTCTTTCCCGAGCTCTCCAGAGCCTAACATCATCACTTTCTTCATGGTACAAGTATTGTATCTCAAAGGTATTGGTTAATTTTGTCACATGCGTCGCATTGTAACTCTCATATTTACATTGTTTTATGCCCTAGTGAGTACTGGGACTCCTGCCCTTTTACACTTCTGCGGGCACGAACAAAACATGCATCTGAGTATTGCACATGAAGACCATCACAGCACCCCATCGTGCTGCCACACCACCTCTACACATTGCGAAGCATCTTCACCAAAAGAGGCTACTTCAGTAGAAGAGGAGGATTGTTGCTTTACGTCTCATGTAGAGTTAGACGACACCACCCTTTCGCAAAAAGAGTTCGCATCAGTCTTCACAATCTCCTCCGACAACACTACTGTCGTTGTACCTTCAAGTACCGATGCAGCAACACCTTGCCTACAAGGTCCAATACTTACCAACGGGCCTCCACTCTATTTGCGACTTCAACATATCATTGTTTATTCGTAGACCTTGTTTACCGCAGGAAAACAAGTAAAAACGATATAATCAAAATAATGAAAAAGTATATTTTCTCGCTACTTGCAGTGGTAGCATTCAGCCTTAACACAACTGCACAATCTAAAATCACGGAAACTTCACTTGAAGTAGATGGTCTATGTGGCATGTGTAAAGAGCGCATTGAGAATGCAGCCTACCTACCAGGTGTCAAAAAGGTTAGCTGGGATAAAGAAACCCACCAGCTTGACCTCGTATTTCGTAACGACAAAGTCAGTTCAGAGGAAATCATTGCTTCTATCAATGAGGCAGGGCACGATGTAAAAGGTGCTATTGCCTCTGATGAGCAATACGCAAACATCCACGGTTGCTGTAAATACAGAGATCCAGAAATGCGTAAACAGCACGGCTTAGATGACCCAATTTGTAAACCTGGTGAAACGCATGAAGAGCATCATGCACATGGTGGAAAGCATAAGCACTAAGCCATGAAATTTCGGAATACATGGGTACTCGTCGCTCTATTTTCTATGGAACTGATGAAAGCTCAAAGCTCGGACACTTCGAGTATTCAATTGTTCGAAACCCTCGATGAAGTGTCTATTGAGCGTGATCCTGGCGTGAGCATCTCTAGTAAATCTATTCTGAGTCAAGAATTAATTTCTGAAGTGGAGTTGCGAAAAGCAGCATGCTGTGACCTCAGCGAGAGTTTTGAGACCAACGCTTCTATCTCTGCATCGTTTACCGATGCAGTTACGGGTACTCGTCAAATCAAACTATTAGGACTAGAAGGCCCCTACGCGCTTTACACTAGGGGGAATCTTCAGACTATGGGTGGACTTTCCTCAGTTTTAGGATTGGCATTCATTCCTGGAGCCTGGATCCAAAGTATTCAACTTACGAAAGGTCCGGGAAGTGTAGTCAATGGTGCCAGCGCTATGAGTGGCCAGATTAATTATGAACTAAGGCCTAGTTTTACCAAGCAAAAGGGACATTTCAACCTCTTTACTGGCCCTGGAAGGTTTGAGCAAAACGCCATCTATTCTTGGAAACAAGGAAAGAAGATGTCTTCGAACGTGATGATACATGGGCGTCAGCAATTATTTCGCTGGGATAATAATGGAGACGGTTATTTAGACGCTCCGCTCTCCCAACATTACTTCGTTCAAAATGCTTGGAAACATAGCGGTAAAAACAGTGAAGCTCAATTTGGGGTGAAAGCAAGTGCTATTAAAAATATTGGAGGGAGCACGTTATTTGGCATGCCTCCCCTGGTTCCTATCTGGTCGCATGAATTACAAACCGAGCGCTATGAGCTGTGGGCCAAACGCGGTTATTTCCTCGACCGCGGTATCAACCGCAGTATTGGAACTCAATTCTCTGCCACATATCAAGATCTTGACAGTTACTTTGGCAACTTGCCATTTACCGGCAAGGAGCAACGATTGTACGGGAACTTAATTTTTCAGGACAATATTTGGGATACTAGACATACCTTCAAAGGTGGACTAGATCTAAATGCCTTTGCTATAGAACAACAACTCTGGAATAGAGATGGCAGCTACAGCGCAATGGTGGCGGGTGCTTATGGCGAGTATAGTTTTGTCACCTCACCCGACGGCCAAGGGTTGAGTATGATTTTGGGACAACGTTTGGACGGTTTATATACCGGTGATGACTCACGATTTTTCTATGTACCTCGCCTCCACATCAAGTATAATATTGGACCATGGGCGCTACGAACACAAGCAAGCAGATCCTACCGTATTGCTACAATAGGCGCAGAATACATGGGGTATATGGCAAACAGTCGTGGATTCAACTTTACGAATCTCGAAACCCCCGAAGGCCTTGATATGCCCATCGAAAAAAGCACCACTTTAGGTGCAGGCGTAACCTGGACTAAGGATGTATTTTACAAGGAGCTTCAGTGGTATGCCGATGTGTATCTGAACACCTTTGATTCCAAGGTCATCTTTGACTTTGATTATAGCGCAGATTCAGCCATTGTATCCTTAGTTCAGAACACTGTGAATAGGCCTTATGCACTCTCTTATCAAATAGGTGCTCAGTACGAGCTGATTCACCGAACTATGGTAAAGGCAGCTTATCGCTACCAAGAAGCCAAGCAGCGCGATTTAAGCGGTGTAACCATTGGATCTGGACTAGAGGATGTGATTTTAAATGTTCCGCATTTGATTTATCTCGGAACCAGCTATTCGAGCCGAAACGGTATAGGGCTTGAAATCAACGCTACCTACAACAGCTCACAGCGCCTGCCGGATGTCGGCTATGCCAAGAGAAGCCCGGTATTCACTATGCTTGGCTTTCAAGTAAGCAAAGAAAGTCGCAAGTTTGGCCAAGTATATGTCGGACTTCAAAATGCCCTGAACGTGCGTCAATTAGACCCGGTATTGGGCGGAGACTTGCCTTTTGAAGGGAGGTTCGACGCTTCCATCGTTTGGGGGCCCATCATGGGACGCCAGCTTTATGCAGGTTGGCGCTACGACCTAAGAACTGAATAACGAAAAAGGCGCCCTGCGGGCGCCTTTTTTATGTTGTCTAAAATTTTGCGCTACGCACTATTGCGCGAAGCATTGATGTTTCCATACAAGGATCGTACTACAAGCTTTTCGAGTATCGCTTTTTCTTGATCAGTACAATCACAATCTCTTAGCGTGATAAGCGCATATTGCTGAATGACCAGAAGCGATAACACGATATTTTCACGCAAAGCGATCGAGGCTTTAATACCTGGGTTATTTGACAACAACTCTGGCTGACCACTGATCTTTAACACCCACTCCTGCGTGCGTTCGAATTCTTCGTTCATGGAAGACCAAAACGCGCCAAACTTTGGATCATCTGCCATGTAGGAAGTAAGCGGGAAGAAGGTCTTACACATACTCTGCATGGAATTCTCAACGAGTGTTCTAAAAAACTTCGATTTCTTGTACAGCGCCTCTACCTCGTGCAACTTTCCTTCAGATGCCAGTTGCTCAATGGCTTGACCCAAGCCGTAAAATCCAGGAATATTCATCTTTAGTTGCGACCAAGCACCTACAAATGGAATGGCACGAAGGTCATCTAATTCCAATTTCTTGGCTTTACCGCGCTTTGAAGGACGGGAACCGATATTGGCCATTCCGTAAAACTTCAACGGGCTCATTTCCTCAAGGAACTCTGTAAACAACGGATTTTCTTTCAGTGCAGTGTAACTCTTCAAACTGATATCACTCAGCTGCTCCAAAAGTTGACGTTCAGTCGGTTGCAACAGTTTGGTATCATCCTCCAATAGTAGGTTTTCTAAACCGGCGGTAATCAACTGCTCCATATTGAACTGCGCACTTTCCGGCGTACCAAAATTGCTTGAAATCGTCTGCCCTTGAACCGTAAGTTGAATCTCAGAAGAGGCTATGTTCTTACCCAGCGATGCATAGAAGTTGTGGGTATTACCCCCTCCACGTGCTGGTGGTCCCCCACGGCCATCAAAAAAGAGTACATCTATATCGTTTTGTTTAGATACACGGGTAAGGTTTTCTTTCGCGCGGTAGATGTTCCAGTTGGCAGACATATAACCACCGTCTTTCGTACCGTCTGAGAATCCAAGCATAATGGTCTGCTTATTCCCTCTACGCAGCAAATGGGCACGGTAGTTTTCATCGGAATACAAGGTATTCATAGATGCTCCTGCACCTACTAAATCGTCAATAGTTTCAAATAGCGGAACTACATCCACCGATACTTTTTCTGCACCAAAGGCCGTCCATCTTGCCAATGCAAATACGCGTGCTACATCCATAGCACCACGACAATTCGAAATGATATACCTGTGCGCACCTTTTGGCCCATTAGATGCTTGTATTGCACGAATGGTTTTAAAGCTTTGTAACGTATCGTCAATACGGTCATCCCCTGTAAGCGTTCCGTCCCAGGTTGCGTTCATCTTGAAAAGCTCTTCGGGATTTCCCGGCTCTTGCAGACCTAATTGATCGATCAATGAATCGAAAGCACGTTTGATTTCACGACTGTCTTGGCGAATATCAATACTTGCAAAATGCGATCCGAACAACGCAACACGGTCCAACAATTCTTCGACCAATTCTACGAAGATGCTGTCGTGTTTTTGGATTAAATCTGAACGCACACCGCGCAAGGCTTCCCTAAATGAAATAAAGTCCCAATCCTCTTGGTGTCGAATGCAACGAAGCACTTGTTTTTCAATAGTCATCAGGTCTTCATAGACTCCGTCGAAGGATATTCTACGACGAAGGCTTCTGAGATCTTGGTAGTAACATTGCAGCAATACACTTCTCAATCGATCGGCTACTTTCTTTGTGGTATCGATACTTACATAAGGATTACCATCACGGTCGCCACCCGGCCAAAAGCCAAGGTTGATAAGATTCAGTGTGCCGTCCCAATCTGGGAGACTGCGGCGCATTTCAGCCGTAATATCCCCGGCACTTTTATAAAATACATTCTGCAAGTACCAGATGAGATTAATAGCCTCATCGTAAGGTGTCGGCTTTTTCTTTTGGAAAAACGGCGTCTTACCAAGCTGCTTGAGGTACATGCGAATGGACGACAAATCGTTTTTCTGAATAGCCTCTGTTAAATCTGTAATGATGGCAAGTACTCGACCCGGGTAAAACTGTGTGGGGTGCGCGGTAAGAACAGGACGTATTGAGAACTCTTGTAATCTATTCTTTAGTTCGTCTAGATTACCAGTGCGTTCGGTACGCATCATTAACTCACTTAGAGACCCTTTTCCACTCAAGTTATTCAGCTTCCCGTAGGCAGCATCCTCGAGGGCATCCACCAATACTACTTGACGCTCCACATATTGCAAGACTTTGAACAAAAAGTTGTGTCTGCTTTGCAAATCTTCGCCTTCTTTGAACTCATCAAAGAACTGCTCAATGATGTCCTTTGGGCTATGACCTTCCGCCAATCGGTTCAAGCAGTACTCGTTGAGGATGGGAATAAACATCCCTGTATTACGTATACCGTCCAAAGGCAAAGTGAGAAAGAGACTATTGTAGAGCTGAAACTTCAGTCCTACTTGATTCTCATAATTCGCAGCACTTAGCGCGAGATTTTCCTGTGTTTCCATACTATGGTATTCTGACTCCGGTAGAAGCTTGATATATGCTATACCATTGCTGGCGGTCAAGCTTGATACTCAAGGCTTCTTTACTTTTTACGAGGTGGTCTTCTTTCGTGGTTCCTATGACAGGTAATATTCCAGCAGGGTGCTGCATGAGCCAAGCCAAAGCAATGACTTGTGGTGTTGTTCCAAATTCGTCCGCCCACTTCTTCAACTCTTCAACCAAAGCTTTAGGCAAATCTCCGCCACCGAGCGGCGACCAAGCCATAGGGACAATACCGTCTTTTGTACATTGGTAGAGGGTTCCATCCGAAAAGGCCTGAAGCGCTTTTACAGAAATTTCGAGTTGATGGGTTCCCACGGGGACACTTTCACTAAGCATTTCAACCTGGCTTTTCGTAAAATTACTCACGCCAAAGCTGCGTACCTTTCCACTGCGGTACAAGAGCTCAAAGGCCTCACCAATCTCGTCCGGATTCATCAAGAAATCTGGACGGTGAAGGAGCAAAACATCAATATAATCCGTACCTAATTGTCTTAGACTGTCCTCTGCGCTCTGCAATATGTGCTCTTTAGAACTGTCGTACGCCTTAATGTAATGCTGTGGCTTGTTATCACAAACGCGTAGGATGCCGCATTTGGTAACGATTTCCATTTGCTCGCGGAGTTCTGGATGGCTTTTTAATACTTCGCCAAACTCGGTTTCCGTTGTGTGATCTCCGTAGATGTCTGCATGGTCGAAGGTGGTGAAGCCTAATTCTAGGCTTTTCTCAATCATTCGCTGATAATCCGATGTCTTGAAATTCGCATCCCAAATGCCCCAACGCATGGTACCAACAACAATGTCACTCATCCAAGGAGTACTGTACATAGCAAAAGTGTTAGGGGTGCAACTTAGTAAAAACCCATTACTTGACCTTAATTACTTTGAGCCATTTTCTCCCTGTTTTACGTAGCTCTACAGGTTCCATAGTTCTTGATGGTCTACCCAATATATCAAAGTGGGCATCTATAGATATGGTATCAAAAGAACCTTCACGGGCCGTTCCTAGCAGCTCATCTTCAAAGTAAAACTCCTGGCCAGGACAAATATCTGGATGATCTGCACCAAGCCAATAAACCTTATGCGGACCTCTTCCCACCAGAGTAAGTGGTTTGTTACTCGCGTAAAGATTCGGAGGGAAGAAGAACCAACCCTGAGCTCCAAATGACTTTAAGGTGCCTTCTCCCACGAGATAGATGGGGTAATGGGAGCTTTTTGGCATATGGTTTACTACCAAAGGAATACCTGCTTTGAGTAAGGTCAATTGAGGGGCTAATGAATTGCCCGTAAAAGCCTGGTCACAACACGGCATATAGGTACTCTTAAATGCACTATCAATAAAAAGACTGGCTTGGTAAACCGCCGAATATTTACCCGTTGTTTTCCATTCGAAATGAACGGTATCGGCATGAATTGAAAGCGGCGCAACTGAAGATAAAGGAGGCCGATTCTGCAGCGCTAACCCAAAAGAAATTGAATCTTCAGGCCAAGAAGCTCTGGTAAATCGATCGTTTTCGATCCAACTGAAATCAGAAGTATCGATACTTTCTAGTTCCTGCTGTACACTTGTGGACAACGTAAAGTTTTGAACAACACCACCTGTAAGTGATTGTTTTTCAGCTTTTAACGATAGATTTTGAGCTAGAAAAATAGCTGTGACGATTGTTGGGCGCCATAAAATTAGCCCTAGACAAGGAGTGCATTTCATAATGATGGGGTTTAGGTTAATAAAACTGCTCCTTAATAAGTTAGTCTACAGGGATAAAAGAGCCTACTTTTGCAGCGAAAATCACTACCCTCATGAATTTGAGAAATATTGCAATTATTGCACACGTCGATCACGGTAAGACTACCCTGGTAGATAACATGTTACACACGGCAAAACTGTTCCGTGACAACCAGCAAGTAGACGACCTTCTGCTCGATAATAATGATCTTGAGCGCGAGCGCGGGATCACCATTTTATCGAAGAATGTGAGCATTCGTTGGAAGGATACCAAAATCAACATTATCGATACTCCGGGTCACAGCGACTTCGGTGGCGAAGTTGAGCGTGTCCTGAACATGGCGGACGGTGTAATTCTTTTGGTAGATGCCTTTGAGGGTCCTATGCCCCAGACGCGCTTCGTGTTGCAGAAAGCACTGGCGCTAGGTAAGGTGCCTATTGTAGTCATCAATAAAGTGGATAAGCCAAACTGTACGCCAGATTTGGTACACGATCAGGTATTTGAATTGTTCTTTAACCTCGATGCAACAGAAGAGCAGTTGGACTTCACTACAGTGTATGGATCGGGTAAGGAAAAATGGATGGGACCGGATTGGGAAAATCCAACCGACGACATCACCTACCTACTAGATACCATTGTAGAAACTATTCCTGCTCCTGAAGTATCCGAAGGTAGCCTACAAATGCAGATCACTTCGCTTGACTTTAGCTCGTTCACTGGCCGTATCGCCATTGGTCGTGTGACTCGAGGTCAAGTGAAAGAAAACATGCCCGTTTCCCTTTGCTTACGCGACGGTAGTGTTAAGAAAGCACGTATTAAGGAGTTAATGGCCTTTGAAGGTCTCGGAAAGACAAAGATCAAGGAAGCCAGTGCGGGTGAGATTGTAGCGGTTAATGGTATTGAGGGATTTGAGATTGGTGATACCATCGCCGATGCTGAGAATCCAGAATCATTACCGCACATGGAGATTGACAAGCCAACCATGAGTATGTTGTTTTCGATCAACAACTCACCGTTCTTCGGTAAAGAAGGAAAGCACGTGACTTCTCAGAAGATTCGTGAGCGCCTCATGCAGGAGATTGAGAAAAATCTTGCATTGCGCGTTGAAGAGACGGGCTCAGCGGACCAATTCATTGTGCACGGTCGTGGTATCCTTCACTTAGGGATCTTGATTGAAACGATGCGTCGCGAAGGCTACGAATTACAGCTAGGTATGCCACAGGTGATCTTCAAAGAAATAGACGGTGTAAAGCACGAGCCTATTGAAGAGTTGACCGTAGATGTACCTGAGGAAACGGCAGGTAAGGTCATTGAATTGGTCACTAAAAGAAAAGGTGAACTTCTCGTGATGGAGCCTAAAAGCGATCTTACTCGCCTTGAGTTTGAGATCCCTTCACGCGGTATCATGGGCCTTAGAAATAATGTTCTTACTGCAACTTCAGGGGAAGCCATCATGGCACACCGCCTCAAGGAATACCAACCGTACAAAGGGGATATGGAACGTCGTATCTCAGGGGTATTGATCGCAAAAGAAGCCGGTAAAGCTTCGGCATACTCGCTAGACAAGCTTCAAGACCGCGGTAAATTCTTCATCGAACCGGCTGATGAAATCTACGGTGGCCAAGTCATCGGTGAACAAAACAAGCCAGGCGACCTTGTGGTGAACCCTTGTGTAAGCAAGCAGTTGAATAACATGCGTGCCGCCGGTAAGGACGACAACACCGCCCTAGCGACACCAATTAAATTCTCTTTGGAGGAAGCGATGGAATACATCGGTCCAGACGAATACGTAGAGGTAACTCCAGAAAGCATTCGATTGAGAAAAATCTTATTGAACGAGCACGATAGAAAGCGTGCCTCGAGATAAAAGCAACGCCTAAACTGTCCCGCCTAAATCAAAAAGCCTCGCTATTAGCGGGGCTTTTTTATTCTTCCAGCATGAGCTCTAGGATGGCCCCGGCCGCTTTCGCTATGGGTGTGCCTGGTCCAAAGATGCCTGCAACGCCTTGGTTGTACAAGAACTCATAATCTTGTGCAGGAATAACCCCGCCAACGATGACCATGATGTCTTCACGACCCAATTCCTTTAGCGCTTCCATCACTGCCGGAACAAGCGTTTTATGTCCCGCCGCAAGAGAGCTCACGCCAAGGATATGCACGTCGTTCTCTACAGCCTGCTTCGCAGCCTCCTTCGGCGTTTGAAACAGCGGTCCCATATCAACGTCGAATCCTAAGTCGGCGAATGAGGTAGCCACCACTTTAGCACCGCGGTCGTGGCCGTCCTGCCCCATTTTAGCAACCATGATTCTTGGTCTACGTCCCTCCTTCTTTGCAAAAGCATCCGAAGCTTCGCGCGCCTTTTCAAAATCTTCGTTTTGTACCATCTCCTTCGAATATACGCCACTAATGGTCTTTGTCGTCGCCTTGTAACGGCCCCATTTATTTTCTAGAGCCAATGAAATCTCTCCAAGGGTTGCTCGGGCCTTAGCAGCCTCTACAGCTAGAGCAAGTAAATTTCCCTCTCCCTCAGCAGCAGCTTCTATAGCCTTGAGGGCTTCAGCAACAGCTTGTTCGTCTCTTTCAGCTTTCAAAGCTTTCAGACCTTCCAATTGTTGCTCGCGAACCTCATCCCCTTTGACTTCAAGGATATCTATGTTCGCACGTTCGGCCGTTTTGAAGGCGTTTACCCCTACAATGATATCTGTAGCTCCGTCGATACGCGCCTGCTTTTTCGCTGCAGCCTCTTCAATGCGCATTTTTGGAATACCAGCTTCAATGGCTTTGGTCATGCCGCCCAGCTCGTCCACCTCGCTCATTAAGGATTCAGCGCGCTCGATCAGATCGGCCGTAAGTTTTTCGACATAAAAAGAACCGCCCCACGGATCAGCCGTAAAGGTGATGTCTGTTTCCTTTTGAAGATGCAACTGCGTATTGCGGGCAATACGAGCCGAGAAATCCGTGGGCAATGCGATGGCCTCGTCCAAAGAGTTCGTGTGCAAGCTCTGTGTACCACCCATAGTTGCTGCCATAGCTTCTATAGCCGTGCGCGTCACATTATTGAATGGGTCTTGTTCAGTAAGCGACCATCCAGAAGTCTGGCTGTGCGTTCTCAGTGCCATTGACTTAGGGTGCTTGGCCCCTAAAGCTTTCATGTGTTTTGCCCACAGGAAGCGGGCTGCACGCATTTTAGCAATCTCCATGAATGGATTCATGCCTATGCCCCAAAAGAAGCTCAAACGCGGTGCAAAGGCATCGATATCCAATCCCGCTGCCATCCCCGTCTTCACGTATTCTAAACCGTCACAAAGCGTGTAGGCCATCTCAATATCGGCCGTGGCACCAGCCTCTTGCATGTGGTAGCCCGAGATGGATATGCTGTTGAACTTCGGCATGTTTTCGCTCGTGTAGGCGAAGATGTCTGAGATGATGCGCATGCTTTCCTTAGGCGGATAGATGTAGGTATTGCGCACCATAAATTCTTTAAGAATGTCGTTTTGTATGGTCCCGCTGAGCTGCTCCAACGATACACCTTGCTCTAGCGCTGCCACAATGTAAAAGGCCATCACAGGTAATACGGCGCCGTTCATCGTCATGGAAACGGACATCTTATCTAAAGGAATGCCGTCAAAGAGCACCTTCATGTCCTCCACAGAATCAATGGCTACACCGGCCTTTCCTACATCGCCCAGCACGCGCTCGTGATCGCTGTCGTAGCCGCGGTGCGTGGCCAAATCAAAGGCAACAGACAATCCCTTTTGTCCCGCTGCTAAATTCCTGCGGTAAAAGGCATTGGATTCCGTAGCCGTTGAAAAACCAGCATATTGACGGATGGTCCAAGGGCGTCCCACATACATTGTAGCGTATGGACCACGCACATACGGCGGCTCTCCCGGTAGGGTACCTACATGAGTGGCGTCTTTTACATCTTCAGGTCCGTACGAAGCTTTGACTTCGATCTGCTCAGGTGTATTCCAAGTGTTCGACATGCTCCGTTATTTACTGCTGTGACGTTCTGTTTCCAATTCAGCCGCCCAGCGCACAGCGCGTAGTGGCTCAATCTCCTTGTCTTTATGTTTCTCCTGATGGGCGGCTCTTGTACCTCTCTTCGAAGCCTTCATTCCTTCAGGCAGCTCTTCGCCATCCAAAGGATACAGATTCACACCCAAGACCTCTTCAGGCATGGCAGTACTTACCTCGCTATCAATGCGGTCTTGTACCCAACCTTTCTTCAAGGCCTCAACTAAACCGCCGAGCGAACGCACTTCATTCAAAATAGCTGTAGCCTCTGCAACCAACTCTGCCGTCTTATTTTCAATGAAATAGGAACCTGCAGCAGGATCCATCACACGGTCCATACCACTCTCATAGGCCAACATAAAATGCTGATTCAAGGCCAAGCGCTCCCCTTCTGCATCTGCCCAAGTGGCAACACTGTTATATGGACGAATATGCACGGCATCTGCACCCCCAGCAATAGCGCCAAAGGCCGCGGAGGAAGCGCGCAGCAAATTCGTGTGCATATCGTAACCACTCTGGTGCGTGGTCGAAGTCTCAGAATAAATTTCTAAATGAACCTCGGGCAAATCATACTCCTTCAGCAACTGCTTCCACAATAGTCGAAGGGCGCGGTGCTTCGCGATTTCTTCGAACATGTAAGTGCCGGCAGTGAGTGCTGCCCAATACTGCTCGAGGCCTACTTCGCCGAAGGTGGAGAGGTAGAAATCGAGGTGGGCGGCAGCCAAACCTAGCTGCGTAGCAGCCGAAGCCCCGCATGCGCCATAGAAATTGGCATTGGCACACATAAATTTCATACCCTTGGGCGCTAAGCGGGTAAGCTCGCCCAGTTCGTACATTTTCTCCTCGTGCCAAACGCCGGTACGTGCGGCTATTTCTACAGGATCAATATTGATAAAACCACGGAGTTTACTCGCCGGGATAATCTCATTGTGCGCGTGGTGCAACAAGGCTTCCATGACCGCAGGGCCACTGCCCTCGATGACCAGACCAAGGTTGATGTATTCTAACTGGATGTCTTTTAAAATACGCGGCAAGTAATGCTCGTCAGTGAGGTAGAAGAGCAGTCCGGAAGCGCCATGGTTGAGGCGCTGTTGTGCCCAATCGTTGGCTGCAAATTCCTTTTCCACAAGGTGCTCTTGCACCATGGTCCACCAAGGTTGGGCTCGAAAGCCGGGATTGTTTTGTGGTCCTGAAGTGTAAAGCGGTTCTACAGCGGTTCCGTGTGGATAGGTTCTTTTAGTGGTTTCACTCATCAGATGAGTCGTCAATTTCTATGATGGTTACAGTTTCGCCTTCTTTGTGCATCCCGAAATTTTCACGGGCATAGGTTTCAAAGGCTTCCGGATTGGTATTCAGCTGCTGAAGAAGCTCTCGGTCGTGTTCTAGAGAAGTTTCATAGAACTCGATATCCGCCTCTAAGGATTCAATCTGCTGGTCCAATTCCGAATGGATAAAGTAATTGTTCGCATCCAAGAACACCATCCATAGGGCAAACAACAGGCCCGTAAGGACGTATTGATTGAGCAAAATTTTGAGCACAGGATGTTCGAGGAATTTCTTCATTGGTTTAAAATTACGAATTGGACCCCGAAATCTACCCCTCTTGTGAAGGATTCTCCGCTAAAGTATTATCGCCCTTTCCTACGTTTTGAAGCTTGACCAATTCTGAATAGATGCCGCCTTTATCAATCAGCGCATCGTGGGTGCCGCGTTCCGCAACCTCCCCTTGGTTCAACACCAGAATGTGATCTGCGTTTCGAATTGTGGATAGTCGGTGGGCAATAACCACTGAGGTACGGCCTTTCATCAAGCGGTCCAAGGCCTCTTGCACCAGCTGTTCACTCTCGCTATCTAAGGCGCTCGTAGCCTCGTCTAGGATGAGCAATTGAGGATCTTTCAGCAGTGCTCTCGCAATGGCAATACGTTGGCGCTGCCCGCCACTAAGTTGCACACCGCGCTCCCCAACAGTAGTTTCAAGACCTTCGGGGAATGCGCTAATAAACTCCCAAGCATTGGCCTGCTTCGCCGCTTCGATAATTTGTTCTTCGCTCGCCTTTGTATCGCCGTACGCAATGTTCTCACGTATGCTTCCGCCAAAGAGCAACACATCCTGAGGAACAAAGGCCAAAGCGCCGCGCCATGCCTTTAGATCGATGTCGGAAAGCGACGTATTGCCAATTGTCACTTCACCAGTATCGACGGTATAGAAGCGCATTAATAGCGAGGCAATGGTACTCTTACCAGAACCGCTACGCCCAACGAGAGCTAGGGTTTTGCCTGGCTGAAGATCAAACGACACAGATTTTAACACCGGAACATCACTGCGCGATGGATAGCTAAAGTGTACGTCCTTGAAAGCAATATCGGCCACCTCAGCATTGGCTTCAGGAACAGCATCTGCATCCATTTCAGGCTCCTCTTCCATCAATCCGAAGATGGTTTCCGTAGCACCGATGGCCTTTTGCAACTGTGCATATACCGAGGCCAATCCACCTATGGATCCACCTATGAATAGTGCATATAAAATGAATTCATTGAGCTTTTCTTCAGCCAATTGCCCCTCATGGACCATGTCCGCCCCGAACCAAATGATAAGGGCGATAGCACCAAAGAGGCCAAAAGTGATAAAGCTGGCAAAGGCTCCGCGGTAATAACCGCCCTTTACTGCTAATCCAACCACGGCACTAATGCGCTTGGCATAGCGGCTGCGCTCCCAAGTTTCGTTGGCGAAAGCCTTCACGGTCTGTATGCCAGCGAAAGTTTCTTCAACGATGGTGTTTGAAGCGGCCACCTCATCCTGCACCTTCTTGGCGTATTTTCTGATGAATCGTCCAAAAATGATGGTTACGATGATGAGCGGTGGGATGACCGCAACGATAAATAGGGTCAGCTTGATCGAGGTAAATGCGAGGATAGCAATCCCGCCAACAACCATGGAAATTCCGCGTAGAAATTCGGCCAAGGTGGTCGTTAGGGTCTCCCCAATCTGTGATGTATCAGAGGCCACGCGTGAGTTCAACTCTCCCACACGCTTGGCAGAAAAGAAACTCATCGGCAAATGAATTAATCGGCTGTAGAGGTCTTCACGAATGGCGGCAAGCGCTCGTTCGGTGACCATCACAAAAATGACTACACGGAAAAAACTCGCCACACTCTGTACGAGCAGGAGCCCCATCATCATAAGCATGTTGTCTCCGAGGTTTTCAGGTGTAGACGACATCAACCCTCCCAAAAGTTTTGGGAACAACAAGGAGGTAATCATGGTTACAATAAGGAACACGAATCCCAAAGCCCAAAGGCCCTTGTTAGGACCAACATAGGCGAAGATTTTAGTGAGCTGACGAAGGTCGCTCATCTTAAGCGGTTTGCGCTTTTTATCTGCCTTTGGGTCCGATTTCGTAGTTCTTTCACTCATACCGGCGAAGTTACGGCTTATGACCTACCTTTGCCACCGAAAATTTTACCAAATGGCGGGAGCAGAAAACATCAAACCCTACCACGACAGCGAAGCTGAAAAGAAGGAACAAGTAGCAGAAATGTTCAACAACATTTCAAAGCGTTACGATCTTTTGAATCACCTCTTATCCTTAAACATTGATAAGGGTTGGCGCCGTAAGGTCGTGCGTATGATCAAGGCCGATTCTCCTTCGGTCGTTCTCGACGTTGCCACAGGTACTGCCGACCTTGCTATTGCCCTAGCCAAGGGCACAGGTGCCGACATCACTGGTGCTGATATTAGCGAAGGAATGCTCAGCGTGGGCCGCGAAAAAGTAGCGAAGAAAGGTCTCGCCAAAAAGATTGTTCTTGAACTGGGTGATAGTGAAAACCTGCCCTACTCAGATAAAACCTTCGATGCCATCACGGTGGCCTTCGGGGTGCGTAACTTCCAGAACCTACACAACGGTTTGAAGGACATGGCACGTGTGTTGAAGCCGGGCGGTCAATTGGTTGTGCTAGAATTTAGCCAACCGCGTTATTTCCCATTCAAACAGATTTACTGGTTCTACTTCAAAGCCGTCCTTCCTACCGTAGGAAAATTGGTCAGCAAAGATCCAAGAGCGTATACCTACCTACCGGAGAGTGTGGAAGCTTTCCCTTACGGTAAGGCCTTCGAAACTGAATTGGAAAAAGCAGGCTTAAAGCCAACCAAAACACAACCGGTAACCTTTGGTATTGCCTCCATTTACCAAGCAAGAAAATAAGCCAACAGGCGTTATTTAGCTGATGAGAATTCGTGTTGCCGCCATTTTATTTGCTCTACCGCTGCTCGCGAGCGCGCAATTTTCGCGTTTACGCAACCAGCCGCTGTACGATTTGAATCCTTTACACTTTGGATTCCACATGGGGTTGAACTACTACAACTTCAACATGGACCTCAAGGACCTCAGCCAGCACCCAGATATCTTTGGCGTAGAGAGCGAGGCCCTTCCAGGCTACAACATCAATATCATCTCAAATTTGAGGTTGAGCGAACACTTTGATTTGCGTTTTACCCCGGGCTTTGCTGCCACCGTGCGCAGATTGCATTTCGATCTAATCAATCCGTTTACCGACGAGCGCGTGATCGCCACGCGTCAGATTGAGAGCTCCTACGTCCAATTCCCGCTACACCTTAAATTCAAATCGGTACGCATTGACAACTACCGGTTGTTCTTAATGGGCGGTATTCGCTACACGAACGACCTTGCCTCAAAGGCAAAAGTGGTGGACGATAACCTGTTTAAACTTCAGCGCCACGGCGCAGATTACGAGATTGGCTTTGGAGCCGATTTCTACTTCGAATACTTCAAATTCTCTCCTCAAATCCGCGCCGCTTGGGGAATGACGAATTTGTTGGTTCAAGACGGCACCTTGCCTGTGGAGGCCTTTGACGGGATCCGCAACCGTGCCATTCTCATTAATTTCTCCTTCGAATAGTGAATAAAGGCGTCGGCTACATGCTCATCTCTGTCGGGTGTTTTGCAGCCGTCAACCTCATGGTAAAATTCTTACCGCACCTGCCCGCGACAGAATTGGTCCTGTTTCGTTCGTTAATCACATTTGTCATCAGTTACCTGCTGCTTCGTGGCAAGAAAGTCAATCCTTGGGGCAACAATAAAAAGTGGCTCTTAATCCGAGGAATCGCAGGTACGACAGCCCTCACTGTCTTCTTTTATACCATTCAAAAGATGCCGCTCAGTGCCGCGGTAACTATTCAATACCTCAGTCCATTTTTCACTGCTTTCATCGCTGGAATACTCCTTGGCGAGCGAACGCGCTGGGTGCAATGGCTCTTCTTTGTCGTTTCCTTCGCAGGGATTGTAGTCGTTAAAGGATCTAGCGCTCAGATTCCGCCGGCCCTGATGGCTCTAGGTATATTCTCCAGCATGTTCTCTGGTCTGGCCTACAACAGCATCCGCAAATTAAAGGACGAAGAGCCGCTCGTGGTGGTCATGTACTTTCCGTTAGTCGCGCTGCCCATCATGATTGCCTTCAGTTTTTTCAACTGGGTCACTCCCGTTGGTACGGATTGGCTCCTACTCTTAGGCATCGGTCTGATGACCCAATTCGCTCAACTATATATGACCAAGAGCTACCAGCTCTCCGAAGTGAATACGGTCGCGCCACTGAAATACATAGGGGTCATCTTCGCACTGACTTGGGATGTGGTATTGTTCGATTTTATTCCGAACGCCCAAATGTACCTAGGGATCGCGCTCGTAATAGGTGGGGTTCTCCTAAACTTGAGGTTTAAGAGCCGATTGAACAAGCGTGCGCGTAAAGCAGCGTAGCCCCACTGACTGCAACATTCAGACTTTCCATCTTTGATGTATCACCAGCCAAGGTAATGGCCGGTCCTTGCTCCTTCAAGAATGCGGAAGGCCCCTGCCCTTCATTGCCCAGCACCAAAATGGTTTTCTCCGGCCAATTAAAATTCTTTGAATCTTCACCGTGCATATCTGCGATGACCCAGCTAAAGCCCTTCTCACCGGCCCATGCTGCCCATTGCTCCTGTTCGAGCTGTACGATACGACTAAAGGCATGAGCACTCATGGAACTCTGTACCACTTTGGGCGAAAAAGGATCTACCGTTCCTACCGTGGTGGCAACGCAATCTACCCCGTACCATAGCGCTGTACGCAACAGCGTACCCATATTGCCTGGGTCTTGAATGCGGTCTAAGAGCAAAATAAAATTGGCCTGCTTAAAATCTTCCACCCCAAAATTTGGCTGCTCAAATAGCGCTAAAATGGGAGAAGGTGTCTCCAAGAAAGTGATGCGCTTCATTTCCGCTTCAGAAATCTGAACGCAACGTACGTCGCGGAAATCTTCTCCAAGATCGTCTACATGATAAACAATGTCGGCGGATATGCCTGCGGAAACAAAATCTCGTACTAACTTCATTCCCTCAGCAACAAAGAGTCCCGTTTTTTTACGGTTCTTGCGTTGAGCTAAACTGCGAATGAGCTTTTCTGAGTTTTTAGTAAGCACTTGTGATCAAATTTCCTGCTAAAATACATGCTATTTCCTTGCGCCACCTGACCGTGGCTCTAGCCTTATTAACGCTGGGCAGCTGTTCCGGCTTGCGCCCGGTCTCAAAGGATACGCCCATTCTAGTGGAGAACGATATTCGCATTAACGGAAAACCCACCCAAAGCGACGAGGATTACGACATCATGCGCCAGCGCCCTAACAAAGGCATTGGCAATATCCGATTGTTTTTAAGCATGTACCAATTAGGCTATAAAATCGGCGATAATTCGGTGGGGAATTGGCTTAAAAATATCGGCGAAGCCCCAATGGTTTACGACAGCATTGCGCGCCTAAACACCGCTTCCCAGATCGGCTTACATTACTTTAACCTCGGGTATTACGGTGCCAAGGTCACGACCTATGAAAGCATCAAAGGCAAACGAGCTACAGCGCATTACGAGGTCCAAACTGGCCCCGCTTTCTTAGCGCATTCCTATTTTATCACCTCCACCAGCAGACGGATCGACAGTGCCCTGCAATTTTTTGAACCCACCTACTCCCCAGGCAGCCCTATTGATGCAGAAAAGCTAGAAATCGAGCGGTTGGCCATCAACAATTATTTGAAAGATCAAGGGTACTACACCTCAAAACTGGGTTGGATTTACTTTGAGATTGATACCGCAGCGGGACCGGCATTCAGCGCAGTAACCTGTGTGGTAGATCCTTACATATACGGTGATCAGCTCGAGCGTGAACGCATTGCTTCGGTCGTGGTAAAACCAACCTACAGCTATCAAAAGCAACAGGCCATTGTCGACAGCACGCGAACTACACACGGCATCGATGTGCTCCAAACATCGTTGAAATTCCGTCCCGAATTTCTCGACCGACAAATCTTCCTAGAATCCGGCCAATTCTATAGCAACTCCGACATCCGAAGCACCTACAAAAATCTGAGTTCGTTAGGGCTGTTTCAAAATGTACAAATGGACATCACTCCAAGTGATAGCGGGCTACGCGCGGCAATAAATTTAGTACCGCTTCCGAAGCGTGCCGTAACAGCAGCATTGGAAGGACTTGGAAACAACGGTTCTCTCGGTCTTAGCGGAAACCTCAGTTGGGACAACAGAAACGTATTCAAAGGCGGCGAGCTCCTGCGCTTTTCTTTAGGGGGCTCACTGACCGACCAACGCAACAGCTCCAACAGCAGTTGGCTCATTGACGCTAGGGAGTTAAACCTCGGCCTATCCCTTGACTTTCCTAGCCTGCTTTTGCCGTCGAGTTGGCTGCCAACTCAAAGCCGAAAGTGGTCGCCGAAAACTACCTTAAGTGCACGAACCTCGTACCAGTTTAGAGCCAACGAGTTCAATAGACTCAACATCACCTCAGGGATAGAATATTCGTGGCGTGTAGGCAAAGCCTTCCACCGAGTAACCCCCTACAACCTCTCTTTAGTTCAGATTGACATCAACACCACCAACACGCCTTTCTTATTCTTAGGCTTTCAAGACTTGGTATTTTCGGGAAGCAGCTATTCATTTAACGACTCTTGGCAGCACGGCAAAGACCGCTACTTCATAGCTTTCGAAGCCGAAACCGGTGGACACCTTTTCTCAAACCTAGGAATCAATAAGATTGCAGGTATCCCCCTAGCTCCCTACATGAAGGGCTCGGTAGATTTTCGTTACTACCACCCGTTAGTACGCGAGCGGGAATGGGCCTTCAGAGGATTTTTCGGCCTAAGCGAAGCTTGGGGTACTTCAGGAAATTTCGTGCCCTTCGAAAAATCATTTTTTATGGGGGGCTCTAACGACCTCCGGGGTTGGACGGCCTACCACTTTGGCCCTGGCGCAACATCAGAGACCACCTTACAGACCAAAGGCTTTTTCTCAGCCGCGCCCATCAAATTATTGAGCAGTGCCGAATACAGGTTTACCATTCAAGAAGCAATAAAGGGTGCCGTTTTCTTAGATGCAGGGAACGTCTGGCTCTACAATAAAACCTACACTGGCACCCTTAATCAGGTGCAATTAGACGCTATTGACGCAGGTGTTTTTCGCCCCGCGATCTTCCTTTCTCAAATGGGGATGAATACAGGGTTCGGATTGCGCTATGACCTAGAGTTTCTCATCCTACGTGCCGATTTAGGCCTTAAGCTACACCATCCAGGGGCTGTAGGCCGATCGACTTGGGTCATTTCCGACCCAGAATTACGCGATTTTAATCTCAATTTGGGAATCGGATATCCTTTCTAAAGGTTTGTTGTGAGGGATTGAAAAAACACATTATTTTAGCCGCTCACAAACACTTTTAAATTATGATGTCCATTGACAAGATCAGAGAGTTGCTAGGAGACCAAGCAGATGCGTTGTTGAACCACACGTCTACTGCAATCACTAAGGATTCATTAGCTATCCTTCCTTCAAGTGACTTTGTCACGGAATCTTTCACAGAATCTAACCGCAGTATCCAAGTGATGAACTCACTACAGCGTTTGTACGGCACAGGTCGTTTGGCAAACACAGGATACTTGAGCATCCTACCTATTGACCAAGGTATCGAGCACAGTGCTGGTGCATCTTTCGCACCAAACCCTATGTTCTTCGATCCAGAAAACATCGTAAAGATGGCGGTTGATGCAGGTTGTAACGCGGTTGCTTCTACATACGGTGTTTTGGCTACAGTAGCTCGCAAGTGGGCGCACAAGATTCCTTTCGTAGTTAAAATCAACCACAACGAATTCCTTTCTTCTCCAAACACTTTCTACCAAAGCCCTTACGGTACAGTAGAAGAAGCTTGGAATATGGGTGCGTGTGCAGTAGGTGCTACCATCTACTTTGGTCACGAGCAAAGCCGTGAAATGATCGAGCAAGTTGCCATGGCATTCGAAAGAGCACACGAGCTAGGTATGGCGACTATCCTATGGTGTTACACGCGTAACAACGACTTCAAAGTAGACGGTGTAGATTACCACACTTCTGCAGATTTGTCTTCACAAGCAATCCACCTTGGGGTTACTATCCAAGCGGATATCATCAAGCAGAAGTTGCCAACCAACAACGGTGGGTACAATGCAACTGGTCACGGTAAGACCCACCCGAAGGTGTACTCTGAATTGACTACTGATAACCCAATTGATTTGACACGTTACCAAGTACTCAACAGCTACAACGGTCGTATTGGTGTAATTAACTCTGGTGGTGCTTCTACCGGTAATGACGCTGACGATTTGAAAGAAGCTGTAGCGACTGCAGTAATTAACAAGCGTGCTGGTGGTCAAGGTTTGATCCTTGGTCGTAAAGCATTCCAGAAGCCTTACGGTGACGGTATCGCGCTACTTCACGCAGTACAAGACGTTTACTTGAACGACGATATCACCATCGCGTAATATTAGATAAGGCACACTTTTTAAGAGGGCACCCATCTCCACGATGAGTGCCCTTTTTCACTACATTAGCATTCTCATTCGTAATGAATATCCCCTATGGGTTGGTTTAAAAGAACTACTGCTGGTATTACCACAGAGACGAAAGACAAAAAAGAAACACCCGATGGCCTGTGGCACAAGTGCCCAAAATGTAAGGTTATCGTAAGTGTGGACGACCATGCTGCTGACCTTTGGACGTGTAGCAATTGTGGTCACCATGATAGAGTGAATGCAAAAGAATATTTCTCTATTCTTTTCGATAATGGTGAGTTCACTGAGCTCGATGCAGATATGGTGTCGAAGGACCCGCTGAAATTCGAGGATACAAAGCCATACAAGGACCGTTTGAAAGGCGGAAAAAAGAAAAGCGGCTTGAAAGACGCCTTGACCTCTGGTTATGGAATGATGAACGGCCGTGAAATCGTTGTGGCTTGTATGAACTTCAACTTCATTGGTGGATCTATGGGTTCGGTTGTGGGAGAGAAAATCGCCCGTGCGATGGACCACAGTCTGAAAACAGGAGCACCATTCCTCATGATTTCTAAATCTGGTGGCGCACGTATGATGGAGGCCGCTTTCTCTTTGATGCAGATGGCGAAAACTTCAGCGAAAATTGCACTGATGGACGAAAAGAAGATTCCTTATATCTCCTTCCTTACAGACCCAACTACGGGTGGTGTGACGGCGTCTTACGCAATGCTCGGTGATATCAACATTGCAGAGCCGAATGCACTCATCGCATTCGCAGGACCACGTGTTGTGAAAGAAACCATCGGTAAAGACCTACCAGAAGGATTCCAACGTTCAGAGTTCTTGCTCGAGCACGGCTTCTTAGATTTTATCGTGGAGCGCAAAAATCTAAAAGAAAGACTCAGCCAATACCTGGATATGGTGATGGACTAAGTCTCCCAAAATTTTTGAAATGAAAAATCCGCGCCGGGTACCGGCGGGGATTTTTATCTCACTAATAATTATTCACAAGCTAATACTACCTTATCAAGGTGAGGTACGTAACGGACTGCACACTATTTCCGGATAGATCGGTATAGTTGCACTGAACGATATAGATTCCTGCATTGCAATTCGCCCCGTTTGGATTAGTTCCGTCCCAGGATATTGATGCCCCTATATACTCAAATACCTTGTTCCCATAGGAATCGTAGATTTTAGTCTCAATTGATTGTGGATTACTTGAGTTTACTAATGGCACCCATAGGTCGTTAGTATTGTCTCCGTTAGGTGAAAATGCATTTGGAATGTAGGAGCCAGCCTGTGTGCTAACGTAGTAATACAAAGAAGTATATTTAGCACAGCCGTAGATAGAATCGTACCCTACAAACCCAATACTGTACCATCCCGTATCCACTAAATTAATGGCCAACGTGTCATACGTCCCTACACCGGAATCCTGAATGACGCCGTTGATCATCCAATAATAACTGTTGCCGTCTCCGTATACATTCCCTTGTAACGTATCCGCATAAGGAGCGAGCAAATTGGTTGTTGATGACGATGACCAAGAGGATAAAGCGACCGATACTAAATTAGTGTCCATCGAATACCTTAATGTATCCCCACAGACGTTCCCCAAATCATCCGTTCTGTAGAAATATACGGCACTGTCCGCCCACACTTGTTGAGTGACGCTTTGGGCGGATACTCCGTTAAACCACATCGGTGTGAAATTGGAAGAAAGGTGGGTGTTGCTCCAAGTCACATTAGTACCGGGGCAGAAGGTGTTTTTCTGTGGCGTAATGGAACCTACCGAGTCCAGCTTGATATACATGCTGTCGGTAATCACACAGGTATTGAACAATGCGCTTAATTCCACCATTCCATCGTAGATGTTGTTCAACGTATCGTAATTGCTCTTTA
>CBFHHP010000020.1:27157-31690 GCA_965655745.1 uncultured Schleiferiaceae bacterium | reverse complement strand
CTCATCTGTACTCAAGAACAAGGGATTTCTTGTCCGGATTCCAAGCACAGCTGGCCAGAGCTAACAAGACCGTACTGCTGCCGATCTATCCTGCCCGCGAGGCGCCAATACAGGGTGTAACCAGTGCGGCTCTTGCCGAGAAAATACCCTATGCTGAAGTCGTTGAAAAAGATGTTCTCGCTGGGCGTATCAAAGCGCTTAATCCTGAGGTTGTCCTCATGGTAGGAGCGGGAGATATAGGAGATTTAGTTGAACCTCTTAAAGCAGAATTGACGTGAAAAAACGAAAGGTTTTAGGCATGCTTCTGCTCCTCGCTCTAGTGTTTGGGCTCATTTTGGCCGGTGTTGCTAGCGAAGAATACGTACAAAACACAGCATTTAACAAACTAGAGATTTCTATCGAAGACCCTAGTAAACAAGGGCTTACAACAGAAAAATCACTAGAGGAGACCGTCGCACAGTTCTTCGAACAACAAAGTGACTCTGTCGCCCTAAACATCGATGCTTTTTTGTTAGAAACCTCTGTTGAAGCCATGCCATACGTGAAAGAAGCGCAGGTATATTGGAATATGGACAGCAACTTGGTTGTTGAAGTAATGAGCAAGACTGCAGTTGCCCTAGCGTATGCCGGCGAACACAACTATTTCATCACCTCGAATCACGAGGTTTTGAAACAGCCCAAAGGCAAATGGTTGGACCTGCCTGTAATCACGGGAACTGCCGACAGTTCAATGCTTGCTCAAGCAGGTATGATGCTTCAAAAGATGACCAACATCGTCCATGAAAATAGCATCGCGCAATTGGCGGTGGACAGTGGGACTGTGGAATTGGTCCCGAGAGCATACCAACACGTAGCGAAAGCGCACAGCGATGAGCGTTTGGACGGGGAGCTTAAAAAACTGGCAGCGTATTACGCAGCCCACACGGAAGAAGAATTAAAAGAGATAAAGCGCATTGATTTGCGCTACAAGAACCAAGTAGTAACAACATCAAGATGACACGAAATGCCCCATTAGCCGTCGGATTGGACATCGGAACAACAAAAATTGTTGCCGTTGTGGGACGATTGGACGAGCACGGAAAGATTGACGTTTTAGGCATCGGAAAAAGTAAGAGCCTTGGCGTTCAGCGCGGCGTTGTCGCCAATATCACCTTGACTATCGAAAGCATTCAAGCGGCCGTTAAAATGGCAGAAGAAGCTTCAGGTCTTAAAATCACCGAAGTGATGGTAGGTATTGCCGGTCAACACATTCGCTCCATGCAACACTCGGATTACATCATGCGCGACGATGCCGAAGCCATTATTGATGTTACCGATCTAGAGGCGCTCAAGAAAAATGTGAACAACCTCGTAATGATGCCTGGAGAGCAAATTCTTCATGCGCTCCCGCAGGAATACCGCGTGGACGGGGACAGCAACATCATCAACCCCCGCGGAATGTACGGCTCGCGCTTAGAGGCCAACTTCCACATCGTGGTAGGTCAGATTGCTTCCATCAAGAACATTGCACGATGTGTTGAGCAAAGCGAGCTTAAAGTTGGAGATATCACCTTAGAACCTCTTGCCTCGGCAGATTCTGTGCTGGGCGAAGACGAAAAAGATGCAGGTGTCGTATTGGTAGATATTGGTGGGGGTACCACGGATATTGCCATTTTCAAAGACGGCATCATCCGCCACACCGCGGTCATTCCATTTGGTGGTAAGGTGATCACTGAGGACATCAAGGAAGGCTGTGAGATTATCGAAAAGCAAGCCGAGCTGCTCAAAGTGAAATTTGGCTCAGCATGGCCGGGCGAGAATAAGGACAACGAGATTGTCAGCATCCCGGGATTGCGCGGACGTGCACCGAAAGAAATTAGTCTCAAGACCCTTTCAAAGATCATCAACGCTAGAGTGAAAGAGATCATCGAAAGCGTAGTAAGCGAGATCAGCAACTACCAACAAAACGACCCGCGCAAGAAGTTGATTGCAGGTATTGTCGTGACCGGTGGTGGATCTCAATTGAAGCATATGGGCCAATTGGTCGAGTACCTCACCGGGATGCCAACGCGTATTGGCTATCCAAACGAGCACCTCGCGAGCGGCTACCAGAAAGAATTGGCCTCTCCGGTTTATGCCACCTCCATAGGTCTACTATCTATGGCGCTGACAGAGACTACAGAGCCTATGGCCTACGACCCTAACGAGATCGTACTTCCAGAATCTGAGGCAACAACTGAGGAGGCTGCGCCAGAAGTAGTATTGGAAGAAGGCGCTCCAGAGCAGGAAGGCTCAACAAAAGCTAAACCGCGCAAAGACCCTATTTGGAAAGGCTTTGTGAGCGGTATAAAACAATGGTTAGAAGACGACGATATAGAATAACAACACCATGATCGAAGACGGAATTCAATTCAACCTTCCCAAAAACCGCAGCTCCGTGATCAAAGTAATTGGAGTTGGCGGCGGCGGCTCAAATGCTGTCAACCACATGACCCACGTCGGTGTCAATGGCGTGGACTTCATCGTGTGTAACACGGATGCACAAGCCTTGTACCATAGTCCCGTACCTAACAAGGTGCAGCTGGGCGCCTCCCTCACCGAAGGATTGGGCGCGGGTGCAGATCCTGAGATCGGCCATCGCGCTGCACAGGAGAGCATTGCCGAAATCACGAAAATGCTCGAAAACGGCACGAAGATGTGTTTCGTTACTGCCGGAATGGGCGGCGGTACCGGTACAGGAGCAGCTCCAGTCATTGCAAAAGCAGCAAGGGACATGGGCATCCTAACCGTAGGAATCATCACCTCCCCGTTCTCTTTTGAGGGTAACGTTCGTGCAACACAAGCAGAGGTAGGCATCAAAGCAATGCGTGAAAGTGTGGACAGCCTGATCGTCATCAACAATGATAAATTACGCCAAGTCTATGGTGACCTTGGTTTCCGCAACGCCTTTAGCAAAGCCGACGAAGTGCTGGCTGGAGCAGCAAAGGGTATTGCCGAAGTCATAACCAACCACTACACACAGAACATTGACTTGCGCGATGCGAAGACCGTACTAGAAAATAGCGGCTCAGCACTATTTGGTACGGGGGCTGCTGAAGGCGAGAACCGCGCAGCAGTTGCCATTAGTGCTGCACTAGATTCACCACTTCTCAATGACAATCACATCAAGGGTGCAAAAAATATCCTATTGCTGCTCACCTCGGGAGAAGGAAAGCACGAGATCACTATTGATGAAATAGGTGAGATTACGGACCACATACAACGCGAAGCGGGCGGCAATGCCAACGTTATCATGGGTATTGGCGGTCAACAAGAAGAAGGAAGTAAAATCACCTGTACCATTATCGCTACCGGGTTCCCTACAGGCAAGCAAGTATTGCCAACGGATGTACCGGAAGTTGTGGTACATACTTTAGACGAGAAGAAAGAAGAGCCGATTGTTGTGGCTCTACCTCAAGACAAGGTTTTTGAAACCCCTGAAGAGCCTGCTGCCGAGAAACAGGAGAAACCCGAGGACCGCATTCTTATGGACCTTGGTGATTTCGAAGAGGAAGAAACCCCACACTTCGGAGCGGAAAAGGAGGAGGAACTCCCGGCTGACGAAGCATCGGAGATCATCGCAGAAACTCTTCAGGAACCAATAGACGAAACCACCGAAGAAGAAATTCAGGAAGAGGAATCGCTATCAGCCGAAGCCCTACTTGAAGAGGACCCTAGAGCCGGTTTCCCTCAGACCCCTGAAGAAGACGAAAGCATCTTTGAATCTAGTCTGCAAGGACAAGAATTCGAGGACGAGCAGCCCATGGTTCATGTCCTTGAATGGGATATGGAAGATGGGCTAGATGAAGAGGACATCGTTGCTGAAGATACCTGTAATGAGGCGCAGCTAGTAGAATCTGAAGCCACCTTGGAAGAGGAGATCACGGAAATCGCAGCAGAATCAGAGGATACTGTTCCTGTAATCCATACCCTAGAAGACGAGGTTGAAGAAGAGACACCAGTCTTAGAAGCTCAAGAGGAGGAAACTGAAGAGCCGCAAAGCGGCCTTGAAGTAGATGCATGGGATCTGTTTTCTCAGGCCATTGAACCTGAGGAAGAAGAGATTGAACTCGTTATCGTAGACGAATTAGAAGAAGAGCCTGAGGCACCCGTTACCGTACCAGAGGTAGCTGCCGAATTTGAGGCCCCTGCCCCAGCGCCTATGGAGCGCCCACAAGGCATGGTAGAACAGCAAGAATCGACGGATGCTGCATTCGAAGAACCTATGCCGGAAACCCTTGAAGAACAAGCACCAACCCTAGCCACTTCAACCTTTACATTGGACGATATCGAAGGAGACGGTTTTGCACTAAACCTAGAAGAGATTGAAGCCAGCGAGCGACCTGCACCGCAGGAGCGTGAAGCAACCGCTACAGAGACTACCTATGAAGCCTTTGACTTGAGCCTAAGCGAGGTTCCAGGACTAAAAGTAAAAGCGCAACAGGACAGCATTGAAAACAGCTTTCAAGTGCCTGCTCCAGAGTTTAACAGCCCTGAAATTGAGGTTGAAGAGGC
>CBFHHP010000020.1:25737-27057 GCA_965655745.1 uncultured Schleiferiaceae bacterium | reverse complement strand
TAAAGTAAAAGAAATCATTGCTGCAACGGGTGCTTCGTCCATGGCGGACATGGGCAAAGTGATGGGCCAAGCCACCGGCGCCATGGCCGGTCAAGCGGACGGCAAGGTCATCAGCGGCATTGTTCGCAGTCTGTTGAGCTAGAATTAGAGAAATAGGTCATACACAAACACCCCCGGCGCGCAGCGCCGGGGGTGTTTGTTTTCATGCAATTTTTTGCGCCTTGTGCTAGTGAACGACCAGTACTTTCTCTTTGGTTCCGTCGCTGAAGCCTAAGGTATATTGGCCAGAAGGTAAATGACTAACATCGATGCGGTTGGTGCCCAGAATGTGCTCAAACTCGAAACGTTTCCCGTCCACTGAAGTTAGGTGTGCGGTCCCTGCAAAAGGGGTTTCAAGGTGCAATTCCGTGTCGGCGGGATTGGGATAATATTTGATCGGCTCACCAAAGCCACATTCGATAATGATGACGTCCATGAATGGGTTCCAGGCAACACCCACAGAATCTCCATAGACGTAATGAACGAGCTCTGGATGATCGATGAATGGATTGCGGTTGCCCTGCATGTTATGAATGGCATTATTGCGGTCCAATTCAAATTGGTCCACGGTATCCTGGAAATGCCAATCTATAAGAGTGGACATTACAGCGAAGGTCGTACCTCCAGAATTTAGGGCTTCCTGCATCTCAAGATCTGGCTCGCCTTGTTGGCCTTCGTAGCGGAGGTCCATGTACATGATAATACGCGCTAGATCGCCCTTGATATCATCGCGAGGCTCAAAGATGCCAGCACTTGCGTTTAATCTATTTCCCGTTGCATTGCCGTTGTAGTTTACGGCATTACCACCTGTACCAAGCTCATCGAATTCATGATTCGAACGGGTGGAATTCAGTGTGATGCTTGCCGGCTTAAGGTTGTGGACATCTGTACCCACACCGGCGCTCGTTCCAAAACCACCCAATGAACGGGGCCAAACGTGCTCCCGGTTCCAGCCTTGGCCATTATTGTATTCCTGTGGACCGTTTACAGATACTCCTGCGTAGACTAGAAGTACATTTGAGGAATTGGCAGTATCAACATCAGAGACTTTTAGTACGTCCCAAGTATCGGTAGAGGAAGAAGAATACGGGAGTTTAGTATGCACTCGGATGATGTCATACAACGCTTCACGGAGGTCGTCGCCGTCTTCATTCCAAGCGTCTTGGTAGTAAGTTAACGGTTGTGCCGAAGCACCGATGGTCAAAAGAAGACCAAAAAGGATTAGGGAGAATTTGTTGTTCATCTTCATTCCCTAAATGTCGGAAATATTATTCCAATTCT
>CBFHHP010000020.1:24541-25639 GCA_965655745.1 uncultured Schleiferiaceae bacterium | reverse complement strand
ACAACAATGTTCCAAACGTGAAGATTTGCCAGCCCAAGGGTACTGGAAACAACAAAAATCACGGTCGACTGACCGGTAGCTGCAACATAGATTCCAACTGCGATACAGAGGATTCCAACGAATAGGTTATGGTGTTCTAACATGCTGATTGACTTTAGGTTACCTAGTCAACAAGCAAAAAGGGGAAGATTGTTCGAAGGTGGTTCTATACCAATTGGCCACAGAAAGTGCCCTTAGCCCCACTTCTCGAGGCGAATATCGGGGAAAAGTGCTTTCAGATCAGCACCTACATGTGCATGAGCGCTCTTGAAAGCTGAGATCACAGGCGCATCGGCTTCGTTGTCTGGCGCACGACCTCCACTATTGAGCTTCATGTATACCGGCAGCAACATTTTTTGAAGAAAATGTGGGATGAGCGGCTGTAGACGCAATCCCAACTGATGCAGTGCGCCGCTGCGAATAACAACACTTTCGTTTCGGTGCTCAAAATCAAAATCGGTATAAAAGGAAGAATCAATGCCTAGATAATCGGCAATATCTTGCATCACCTCCACCTTGCGCGACATAAAATCCTCGAAGGACCAAATGCGCACATGACCTTCCGGCATAGCATCTACCCATTTCTTCAGGTACAAAGCATAATCTACATACATGTCAATCTTTGGAAGCTTGATGTAATCCTCCAACGCCATATTCACACGCTTGGTGCGGTACTTCTCCATCTTATAGTGGCTGTACATCTGCTTTGAAGGTTCTCGGAATAAGAAAATCATTTTGGGCGGAACGGCAGCCTCTGAAAAAGCCTTCAAGGCTTGTTCTTCGTATAAATAATGCGCTGTAGCTTCAAAACGGATCTTGGCGTCACCAGCATCTTTGAAAAATTGCAAATACGCGTCCAATTGATGTTCGTGCACATTAGCAGCCGCATTAAAGCGATTCACTTTATCAGCAAAGAATGAGGTTTCTTTCTTGGGTGAACCGTACACCTCCGGATGGGCACTCAACCAAAAATACAAGCTACTGGTCCCACACTTAGGGGCACCACCAATGATGAGATTTGGAAAGCGTTCTTGCATGAGCCGAAGATAGGAATCGGCG
>CBFHHP010000020.1:21480-24443 GCA_965655745.1 uncultured Schleiferiaceae bacterium | reverse complement strand
ACTACCCAATCCTACAGGCACCTCTTCGCCGGCCACTTCAAACGCACCGTCAGAAATATAAAAGATGACAAACATGAGCACGAAGGCACCAGCAAGCTCACTAAAGAAGTTATTCCAAGTGTTCTTGATCGCTGGAGAAGTACAGAAAGAACCTCGAATAGATGCGGCATCTTCAGTGATGTCGTAATGAGGCTTGTGGAAAATATAATTCGTCGTGGTACCCGCTGCCGCCCCTAAAAGTTGAGCTAACATATACACGCCAACCTTGGAGCCTTCCAGCGCTCCATCCAACCACAAGGCTAAGGTCACGACAGGATTTAAATGTGCACCACTGTTCGGACCAGCCACAACAACACCCACAAAAACAGCAAAGCCCCAAGCAGAGGTTATCATGATCCACGAACCAGGATCACCGCCAGCTTTTGTGCCTTTGAGTACCACATTGGCAACGACACCGTTTCCGATAAAAATCAATAGAAAAGTTCCGACAAATTCTGCCCAAAATGCGCTCATGTGGTTGTGTGTTACGTTCCTTGCCAAGATAAGGATTTATCAGGTCACAGCTCCTTTTCATCGTGCATTCTCCATATATTTAAGGCAGTAACACTAACACTTTTATGGTTCCATATATCCTCGCTATTGACGCTGGCACTACTTCGTCGCGCGCTATCGTTTTTGATAAAGACACTAAAAAGATTGGCTTAGGCCAATTTGAATTTACCCAGCATTTCCCGGACAACTCTTGGGTCGAGCACGATGCGAATGAAATCTGGGCCACCCAACAAAAAGCCATCACCGCCGCCTTAAAAGCAGCAAAAATTAAAGCCACCGGCATTTCAGCCATTGGCATCACCAACCAGCGCGAGACCACCATCATTTGGGACCGCGCTACTGGTGAACCTATCTACAATGCCATCGTGTGGCAAGACCGACGTACCTCAAACTATTGCACTTCACTCTCGAGTGAAAATGTGGCGATGGTCGCAGAAAAAACTGGACTCATTGTAGACGCCTATTTCTCTGCAAGTAAGATCCGCTGGATTTTACGCAAAGTGGAAGGCGCCGCTGAACGCGCAGCGCGAGGTGAGCTTTGTTTTGGAACCGTAGATTCTTGGATCATCTATAAATTAACCGGGGGCGCAAGCCACATCACCGATGCATCCAACGCCAGCCGCACCATGCTCTACAACATCAACAATGGCAGCTGGGATCAAGAACTGTGTGACCTCTTTGAGGCACCTATGGCCATGCTTCCCGAAGTAGTGGACAGCAGTGGACATTTAGCGACCACAGATGAGGGAGTATTTGGCGCCGAAGTGCCTATTTCAGGCATTGCAGGCGACCAGCAGTCCGCTCTTTTCGGCCAACTCTGTTTCAACATTGGAGAAGCTAAAAACACTTACGGTACCGGTTGTTTCGCCATGTCAAACACGGGCGATCAAATCGTTCGAAGCACCAATAAAATGTTGAGTACTGTTGCTTGGCAAATGGACGGAAAACTTACCTATGCCCTTGAAGGATCGGTGTACGTGGCAGGTTCCTTAGTACAGTGGTTGCGGGACGGTATGGGCTTCATAGAACAGAGTGCTGACGTAGAAGAATTGGCCCTTAAAGAAGGCAACAATGGCGGCATTACCATCATACCCGCCCTCACAGGATTGGGTGCACCCCATTGGGACAGCTACGCCCGTGGCGCCATCATGGGCATCACCCGTGGAACGAATACCTCGCACATAGCATATGCCGCATTAGAAGCCATCGCCCTGAGCACTGCAGATGTGCTAGAAGCCATGGCCAAGGATATGGGTGAAGACCTAAAATCCATCAAAGTGGACGGTGGGGCAAGTGCCAACGACACCATGATGCAGATCCAAAGTGACTTGCTCGGATGTCCAGTCATTCGACCTATGGAAACTGAAAGTACAGCGCTGGGTGCTGCACTATTGGCGGGTCTAGGAATGGGTATTTGGTCTGGATTGGAAGAGCTCAAAAAATTGGCCGAAATCGACCAAACGTTTGCGCCAGCTGATGGAGATTTTACCCTTTTACGTCAGCAGTGGAACAAAGGGATTAATTCAAGTAAGGGCTGGATCGAAGCCGGTGCAGATGAATAGATCGGAATCAATCATTGACCTCAAGGAGGAAGAATTTGATATACTCATCATTGGCGGCGGAGCCACTGGTCTGGGTGCTGCGGTCGATGCAGCCTCGCGCGGTTATAAAGTCGGCCTTTTAGAAGGGGAAGATTTTGCGAAGGGAACCTCATCAAAAAGTACCAAACTGGCCCACGGTGGTGTGCGCTACTTGCAAAACGGCGACATCAGCTTAGTGATCGAAGCCCTACGTGAGCGTGGACTGCTTTGTCAAAATGCTCCGCACCTGGTTAAAAACTTAGGATTTGTCATTCCTTCCTACGATTGGTGGAACAGCCCTTTCTACGGCATTGGCTTAAAAATTTACGACCTCATGGCAGGGCGTCTAGGCTTAGGCCCTTCCGAGATGATTTCAAAAGACGAGGTATTGGATAAAATCCCCAATGTTGAAACCAAGGGATTGCGCGGTGGCGTCTTGTATCACGACGGACAATTCGACGATGCACGCCTTGCTATATCACTGGCCCGTACAGCCACTTCCAACGGTGCCTCTTTGGCGAACTATTGCCAGGTCACCGGTTTGGTTAAGGTAGATGGTCATGTGGTCGGTGTTACGGCCCGCGATAGCATTGGCAATAGCACATTTGAAGTGCGCGCGAAAGCCGTCATCAACTGTACAGGGGTCTTTGCAGACGATATCCTTCAAATGGACAACCCCGAGGCCAAGGCTTCCATTCGCCCTTCACAAGGAGTACATATCGTTTTGGACAAGAGCTTCCTCCCTGGTAAGGAAGCCATTATGGTTCCCCATACCACGGACGGGCGCGTACTCTTCGCTGTACCGTGGCACGATGTGGTCGTGGTCGGTAC
>CBFHHP010000020.1:0-21381 GCA_965655745.1 uncultured Schleiferiaceae bacterium | reverse complement strand
TACCGAGGAAGAGATTGACTTCATCTTGGAGAATGCAGGGCATTACATGGCCAAGAAACCCATGAAAGATGATATCCTGAGTACATTCGCTGGCTTACGGCCATTAGCTGCAGGAGGCGAAGAAGGCAGCACCAAAGAGGTGAGTCGACACCATAAAGTATTGGTAAGCCCTACCGGACTAATTTCTGTGCTTGGCGGGAAGTGGACCACTTACCGTAAGATGGGTGAAGATGCCATCGACAATGCCATTATAGTCGGTGCCTTGCCTCCTCGAAAGTGTCAGACGGAAAATTTACCTATCCACGGTTTTGAAACCAATGCCGATTGGTCGGACCCTTTACACGTATATGGAACCGTTCGAAAGAAAATTCGCAAGCGTATCAAGCGCCACGAAGAACAAAGCCTGAGCGAAAAGTTTGAGCTGTATCCTGCTATGATTCGGTGGGCAGTGCGCAAGGAGATGGCTATGACCTTGGAAGATATGCTCTCGCGCAGGCACCGTGCATTGCTGTTTGATGCTAAAGAAGCCCGCCGTATCGCACCCGAGGTGGCAACTATCATGGCGAAACATTTGGGCAAGGAAGAAGATTGGATCAAAGCAGAATTGGCCGCGTTTGATAAGATAAGTAGTGACTACCTCGTTACTTAGGCGAACAAAATTGGCCTAACTTCACCGCTAAGGAGATGGACACGCAAAAACGACAGATATCGAAAGGAGCACTGATCAACCTGCTGGGGATTAGCATCGGTGTAATCTTGAACATCTGGCTTTTGCCCAAGCTCTTCAGTACAGGCGAATTAGGCGTGTACCGATGGATTGAGCGAACCACCATATTATTGGCCAACATTCTTCTTTTCGGAAACCACCGCGCGTACACCAAATTTCACGCAGACGAAAGTGCAGGGGACCATTTCAAGCAAACTATTTTCAGCAAAAACACAGCACTCATCCTCGGGTCTGGAGCACTAATGGCACTTTGCGGTCCGCTGCTTGCACCCATTTTTCATTTGGAAACCTACACGTGGTTGTTGCCCGTGCTTGGATTTACAGTAGCAGGAAATATGGCACTGTTAAGTGCAACTAGCGTGAGCGCCACCACCAAGCGCATCGCAATACCACTTTTTCTCAAAAATATAGGATTGCGTGGCGTGATGCTCGTGGGCGGATTGATCGTCTTATGGTCCAGCTTTGGCTTCATCCATTGGATGTTGTTCTTTGGTGTAGGTACCTTAGCACTTGGTATGGGCAGTCTTTATTATGCTTGGAAAAGAGTCGGGGTCCAATTCCATTTAAAACACACCTTTACCTCCTTTCCTTCAGTGGTGCGCACTTTCATGCGCTACAGCGTGATGACCACAGTGGTAAGCTTCGGGCTCTCGACCATAGATATACAAATGCTTTCCTTGCTCACCGACTACAGCAGTGTAGGTATATACGGGATCGCTTTTTTCATGGGTTCGGTCATAGATGGCATAAGACGCCCCATCAATCAAATGCTTGCCCCTCAGTTTGCCAAAGCATGGAATACGAACAATACCGTCTTACTATCAAAATTGTACAAAAAAACGGCAACCGTACAGGTCTTGATTAACATCTTGATGGTTATCATGATTTTATCTAACATCGATTGGATCTTCTCACTAATCCCAAACAGTGAGCGATTCAATGACGCAATTCCAGTAGTAGGCTGGGTACTTCTAGCGCGTTTTATCGACTCCTCTTTTGGTTCCAATGGTGAAATTATAGGGAACAGTCCTTACTTCAGATTCAACTTTTACTTCTCAAGCGCATTAATACTATTGGTGATTGCCTTAAACCTATATTTCATTCCATCTTACGGCATTGTTGGGGTCGCCTTCAGTGGTGTCATTTCCATGTTCTTATTCAATTCTATGAAAGCGTTACTTATTTACCGCAAATCAGGTATGCTGCCGTTCAGTCTTTGCTATTTGAAAATAATAGTAGTAGGCGCTATAGTTTTCGGAGTGGCCATGTACATTCCAGTAGATGGTTTCTTAGGTACTTTACTTCGCGGAGGAATTGTTTTAGCAGTGCTTGCAGTGAACCGCAAATTCATCATCGCCACAGTGCAGAATTAGCCACCCTACCCTTAGGGTTTGGTTTAGTATCTTAGCGGTTTAAGAGAGAAAAGCATGAGTGCATTTTTCAGCATTGAAGACATTACAATTTTTGCCCAATCAAAAAAGGCCAAGATCTGCACTACCAAGAATAGCCAGCGTGCAAAGGAGTGGAATAATTCCTTCATAAAAAATGAGAGAAATGAATTTGATCTGAGTAATTCAATGCAATGGCATAATTTCGATGCCACACTAACATATGTAGACCATTTTAAGGCACATACGTTATGATTCGCTTTTCTGTAATCATGACCACCTACAACGGAAGTGCCACTATTGGAGCTACCTTAGATTCCATTTTAAATCAAGAGGGACGAAAGACCGATTTCGAACTTGAAGTCATTGTTGTGGATGATCACAGTACGGATAATACCCTCGAGATTTTAACTACATATGAAGATATACAGGTTCTGCAGACCAAAGCAAATACAGGCGGGCCAAACAAAGGACGCAACATGGGTATCAAGGCATGCACTGGTACTTGGATCTGTATCGCAGACCATGACGATCTCTGGGAACCTTTTAAATTAAAGAAGTTCCTACCGCATCTCGATACGGCGCCTATTCTCACAAGTGGCTATACTTTGGTTGATAAGCAAAAGGGATCAAAGACCGTGCGTATTAGATTCCCAGAGGAACCTATTAAACACTTCCCTGAAAATGCCACCTTCGCCAGAAAATTATCTAAATCAAAGCAAGGTCAGAACACGTATCTAGGTGCTATCATGTACCATTCCTCTCTGAAAGATATTCTCTTTGAGGAAGAATACGGTATGGTTGATTTCGATTGGGTTGTTCGCCTTTTTGAAGGCCGACATTCAGCAGAAATTTCTGAGAGTCTATACATTCGGATTGTAGAAGGGTCAAACCTAAGCTTAAATCCACAATATAGAGCCATCGACTTTAACTACAGCATGGCATTCGTTGCGCAGTACAAAGACCGCTACCCCGCACTTTGTAACTTAGCAATTAAACGTTTGCACGGTTCGCGAGCACGCTACCTTTACCTCATTGGTGATATGAAGCAGGCACGTCAATTCTTTCGTAAGGCACCCTTTGATTTAAAAACAGTCCTTTACTTTGTGACCTCCTACGTAGGGGCCAATTGGGTTAAAAAGAACTTCAACATCTTCGGATAATGGAAAACCATCAGTCACAACCTCTTCTTCTTTTAGGCTGTCAGCGCAGCGGTACTACCTTGCTTGCTGCCATGCTTGGAGGCCATTCAGAGATCAACATGCTCTTTGAAAGTGTTACCAAGGATACGTTCCGACTGATCGGTAAGCGCTACAACGGCAACAAGCTTTTGGCGTACCGTCAAATTCGCATGAACCAACGTGCCTCACGTTTTGGGTACCTCATTAACCGCATCGTTAATCTGAATTTCGGCCGGGAACCAAAACCGCACAAGTTGCGCCCATTCCCAACCGGCCGTCTAACCTTACAAGATTACATCGATCGCGATGCAAAAATCATCACCATCGTTCGCAAGAAAGAGGAAGTGGTTTCTTCCATTGTGAAGCGCACCGAAATGAGCGAGAAACAAGCGAGCCGTGAATACGACCTAGTCATTAATGAAATCAACAAGGTGACTGACCGTGCATTAAACATTACGTTTAAAGAGCTTGTTGGCGACCCAGAAGGAACACTTAAAACCATCTGTAACTATCTGGATTTAGAGTTTGAACCGCGCATGCTGAAAGGCCCGGAATACAACTTCGTATACCCTGAAAAGAACATTATCAGCTCGAAGTCTACCGAGAATTAATCGAGGTACACTACTATCCTAAAACATTTCCCAAACATTCAATCAAATAAAAACCCGCGACCCGATGGGGCCGCGGGTTTTTCATATGCGCTTCTCAACTACAGGGCTTAGAGCACCTGTACACGCTGAGTTACTGTACCTCCTGCAGAGCTTACGCGAACTAAATACATACCTGCACTCACATTCACATCTACAGAGATGGTGTTTCCTTCTACAGTCATTCTTGAAAGAACTGCACCACGAACATCCATCACCTCAACGGTGTAGTTGTCTGTGCGGTCCATTTCAATATTGAACTGACCTGTGTTCGGGTTCGGGTAAATGCGTCCGTTCAATGTGAACTCACCTGTACCTGTATTAGGCGTAAGGTTACCTGGTGAACCTACATCTCCATTCAATGAAGTGTACGCACCGTTAACACCGTCAACTGCATCACCTAGTGATACACCGGTAGTATCAAACTCGATTGAGTAACCAGCAGTACCTGAGATGTACTCACTCTTGGTCAACTCAATACCCGCTGCATCGAAGAGGTATACTCCATCGCCGTTCTGGCTCAATGATGGGAACGAACCTGTAAGCTCATCTGTAGAGATGACTTGAACTGAACCTGGGTACAATTTCCAACTTACTAGTAAGCTGTCTTCATTAGCAGAAACGTCGTCCCAAACTACAACTGCTTCACCTGGAGCAACTGTAACCGATGGGAATGTTGACGTACCTGAAATACCACTTTCATCGTCCCAAGACATACCAGCTAGATCAACAGCGGTATCGCCGTAGTTGTAGATTTCGAACCAGTCAGCATTCCAAGTAGAAGCATTTGATCCTGGCATAATCTCGCTTACCACAATCTTAGGAACGTATACAGCTGCTGCAGGAACGATATCCGCTAAGTATCGAGGTAGTAATTGGTAACCGTCAAAGTTCGCTGCATTAAAGGTGAATTGGCCACCAATTCCTGTAACATCAAATGCACCTGTTGGCGCAGCTGTTCCATAGATATCAGTATCTGCATCAACACGCATAACTATAGTATCCGTACCGTTAGTAATATCAACAGAATATCCAGAACCTCCAGACCATTGAGATGGATCCACCAGGGTTGCATTTTCAAACTTAATTAATTCACTTTCGGTAGCTTCATTCAATGCTGTAACGACTGTTGGAGAGGTCGGCAAGGCATTTCCTGAACTAATAAGCACAACACTATCTAAATACATTTGAAGAAGACCGTTATATTGACCAATTGAACCAATGATTCTTACAGAATCTCCCTCAGTCACTGTGTAGTTTGAAATAGATCCGTAAGTACCAATACCGTCTAAACCGTCATGTAGCGTGAATGATACAGCAGTTGCAGAACCTTGCATATCTACACCCATAACAATACCCTCAAGCTTACACATTACGTTCAATGAATCAGGCATACCTGCTGCATCTACATAAGTGACATCACTTATCTGGTACAATGGAATAGTTGGATACTCATATATATCCGTCAACATACGTGGGAAGATCTGGTACCCTTCATCGTATGGAGAAGATGAATCGTACTGAGAACCTAGACCGGTAACATCAAACATTCCAGCCGGTGCAGTTGAACCGTCAATATCCGTATCGCTATCTATACGCATGGTCATCGTATCCGTACCGTTGGTGATATCCACATTGGCTGAAGAACCAGAAGCTGGCCACTGTGTAGGATCTACTACAGTCATACCAATCAACTGGATCAATTCACTCTCCGTAGTCTCGTCCAAAGCTGTCTCCACAGAAGCTGCCGGGAGCGTATTATTTTGATTCACCAGGTAAATTGAATCTGGCTCTAATTCTGTCAATCCTCTAAACTGAGCAACCTCACCATGGATGTACAAGCTATCGCCCATCATAGGCATGTTGTATCCGCTCTTATCAGCAAAGTTCCAAACGTTGATGCCGTCTGTAGCATCTTCTGCGTAGAATGAGTAGCCTGCATTACCGTCAAAGTCGATAGAAGTCACAATTACTTTCACCCACTTCATAGCACCTAGAGAATCTACCACACCATTAGCATCCATACCGTTGAAAGTATTTATTGCCACTACATCTGGGAACGATGGCGCAGGTGGTGTGTAGATACAGTTAGAGGCATGGGCACCTACAAACGACCAAGTGTTTTGTGGGTGTACGTTCCATTCCGTCGCACCTACAGTCCAATCTGTCTGTCCCGCACTCACAGAAGCCTTACGGATTAACGTGTAATCTTTAGTAGAACCTGTATCAACAGTCCAGCTAGAACCTGGATCAACACCTGGCGTACCAATCACATCGATAGTATCTGTACCGTTTACAAGAATCAAAGCATCATCACCGTTAAAGTGTGCCACCGATGGGTACGCCATTGCAGTATCTGCCTCAGCAATAATACTGGCATCTGCTTGGTTGGTAGAAACAACATACACATCACCTGAAGCAATTGACCCTGTTGGAGCATATGAATTGGTGAAATTACCACCATTACCACTCAAGTAAATAGTGTAACCACTCAACGAAACGGCGTTCGCTGTAGGGTTGTAGATTTCAAAATATTTGTGGTTTGATGAACCTTCCGAGTATTCAGAGAAGAATAGCTCGTCACATCCCGTGCTTACTACCGGACATGAAGCACAAGATTCCCAACACACCACCGGAAGCGTTGTATCAGCATTCCCAAAGGTCGCGTAACGGTTGGTGAAAGTACCTGTAGTCAATGTACACGCACTGTCCAATGTTGGGTCTAGTGACTCCTGACCAACCCAGTTATCGTAAGTAAACTTGTACTCGTAAGACCCAGGCATTAAAGAGAGCGTTCCTGTATACACGCCATCACCGTCTGGATCTGTCAATTGGTTTGAATTACCGCTCCAGTTGTTCACTGTACCACTCACATACACATTTGTATAAGAAGCTGTTACGTTATTCATATCTACCTGGAACGTTACGTTCTTAGGCGTTACAATACAATTGCTTGAATGTGCATCTGCATAGCTCCAGGTGTTCGAAGCATATACATCCCACTCTGTAGCTCCTGTCGTCCAATCTGTAGAACCCATATCAACGGTAGCCTTACGCACTAACGTGTGGTTGGCTGTGGAGCCAGTGCCCACGGTCCAGCTTGATCCTGGGTCAACGCCTGGTGTACCAATTACATCAATGGTATCAGTACCGTTTACAAGAATTAATGCATCATCACCATTGAAGTGAACAATAGATGGGTAAGACAACGAAGTATCCGCCATAGATTGAGTCGCACTGTCCAAAGAGCTGTTCGCAATGAAGTAGACGTCACCCGAGGCAATAGTTGCATTTGAAGTAAATGAATTGGTGTAATTTCCACCATTACCACTCAAGTAAACTGTGTAACCGCTTAATGAAATAGGGTTCGCAGTTGGGTTGTAAATCTCAATGTATTTGTGGTTTGATGATCCTTCTGCGTATTCAGAGAAGAACAGGTCGCCACATGCTGTAGGCGTATAGGTCGACTGACAAGCAGTACATTCTTCCCAACAGTAGGTAGGTAAAGTTGTATCAGATGAACCGATTGTTATGTAACGATTCGTGAAAGCTCCTGTGGTCAAGGTACATACTGAATCTGCTGTTGCAGGATCAAGGCTTTCCTGACCTACCCAGTTGTCGTATGTGAATTTGAATTCGTAGTTACCAGCTGCTAAGTTGATATCACCTTCGTATACACCGTCACCGTCTGGATCGGTCAACTGATTAGCGTTACCGCTCCAGCTATTTAGTGTACCACTAACATAAACATTGGTAAATGAAGAGGTCACCCCATTCATGTCTACGCTAAATGTTACATCTGGGTTGGTTGGCAATGTTGGACATACCGTGTCCGTTGCACAAGATCCGAAACAGAACAACAACGTAGTGTCCTGCGTAAAGCTTGGTAGGATACGATCGTTGTAGTTGTTAGCATCTGCACAAGAAAGACCTGCGAGATTTTCTTTAGTTCCCCAGTCACCGCTCCAAGAGGGACTGTTCAAGAAGACGAAGTTACCTCCACCTGCTCCACTTAATGTGTCGGTGCCTTCATAAACACCATTTCCATCTGGGTCACTAAGCTGAACGGCGTTTGCTCCACCGATTACACCGCCACCTAGATAAAGGCCGTTTGACCCTACCGTAATGTTTGCGGTGTTCACTTTAAACGTGACCACATAGTTAGTCTGTGCAAACCCCATATAAGAGAGGCAAACCAGTACTATCGCTAGATACTTTCTCATGATTTTTTGTTGATTGAGTGTTATTTGTGGTTATAAAATTAAAGACTTAGAATATACGTAGAATTCCTCATTCTTTTGTTACTCAAAGTCTAAGGTTAGTTTAAATCTTGAAACGGTTCCACTTTGAGCATCAGCCACATAGAGAATGCGGTCGTAATAGGCCACAGCACGTAAATCACCGAAGCCGCCTAAGGTAGAAATTGCATTGAGTTCCGCGGTGCTTGCAGGAGGAGGCGGTACACCTTCTAATCCAGTAGAGGTAAATTGGTATACCGAGTCCACACCTGCGTCTGCGACGAAGAGAAATTGGCTTGCGTCACCCGCAAAAGCGAGGTCACAAGGTTTGGTAAATCTATTGGCTGTTTGCAGGTAACCTGTGGTGTTTGGATCCGTGGTCGAATAGAAGATTGGTTGATATACTGCGCCAAACGGCCCTTCCTCGAACTGGATGTGTTGGATCTGAATGGCTTGATCTGGGTCACTGTTCGCTACCCAAAAATCTTGAGAAGGACGTGCCGCAATCTGTGGCGGTTGGGTAAAACTCGCTAATGCTAAAGGACGCTTAAAGTAATCGCCATAAACAGCACCAGCAGCAGTCACGGGAATGCCTGAAACGAATTCGTCCGTATTTGAAAAAGTCAAGACAGCATTGTCTGGACCAAAACCAGCATTGTTTTGATTTTCTCCAGTTCTGCTGACGTAATAACGGTTGTTGAGCTGACCGCTCACGCCCCCTTGCACGGCGATGTCTGTAAATTTCACAAAAGCGTCTGAAGAAGAAAATGAGTTCTTGAAGTAGAACGGGTGAACCGCCACCTTTTCCCTAGAGGCTTGTGTAAAGTCTAGGATGCCGTTGTTTTCAAAATCGATTCTGTAAATCGTCGTTAAATCATAATCTACCCCGTTGACTGTCGTATCCGAGGTGCCAATGGCTAATAGATTCAAACGGCGGTCTTGCACCACTTTAGTAACCCCAGGCACGAATAAGCGGCCTTGAGGCTGGAACGCCATGTCGTATCGTGCAATCTCCGAGGTGGTGCTGTCCACTACATAGATGAATTCATCGTATCCAATGGTCACATCGATCGGCGCGGCAGCATCATAAAGCTTAGGCTCCACGGGCACATAGGCGATCTCGCGAACCTCATAATTCGGGATGTCGATAAAGCTGATGTCGGTCTTCTTTCCCCAGTAGTTCTCACAAGAAGAAAGCATAATGACAGCTGCAAATAATGCGATTACTCTTCTCATAGCATCCAGTTTAATGGGGTAATGGTCAAACCAAATACCGTTTGATAATTTCCAGCTGGCGATGGAATGGCACTCACACCCATCTTCATCGGCCAACCACCCACCTGGGTCTTGGTGGAGAATCCAAAACTAGGAGCTCCCCAGCGGCTCACCATGCGGTAACCCAACTGCACCTCAATGATTTCTTTGTACCAATACTCAGCACCAACACTGTAGTTCTCGTTGTTGTCCGAAGGGTGGTTCAATTGGAACGAAGTGTAGACCTTATGACCCCCCCTGTCCATAGCGTTAAAGCGCATCCCCATAGCGAACACCTGCGGAGGCGCAGCCACAGAAGAGGCCGTCGTATCAGTATTAATAGTCGTCGGCAAGGATCCGGTCTGAACAATGGACGTTGAAGGACCAAAGTTCAAAATGGCCGCAGCGAAGCTCAATTCACGATAGTCCAGCTCGTAATGGAACCCAAGATCAAGGGCTACAGAATGTGCGGTAAATGCTCCTAACTGCTCTTGCCCATACTTAAGTTGAACACCAGCGTTGAAATAATCCGAAAAGCGTTGACTCACACCAACGCCGACAGAATGTAAAGCACCGTTTACAATTCGTCCCGTTCCCTCCGGCTGCCAAACAGTGCGTTCAACAATTCCTCCGGAAGTCAAAGAGTTTAGCGACACGCCTACCACTTGGTTAGGGTTACGCGCCTTAGAAATGCTAAAGAAATCGTGCCCGATAGATCCGCCCAGCATTCTAGAACCCGTGAATACGCCCTGCTGCATACCTGCAGAAAGCAATGCGGGGTTAGTCACTAACCCGTACGACGATGTGTTTGCCAAAGCAGTACCACCCAAACCGGCACTCCATGGATCTACTGGAGATTTCAGATACGTAAAAGAACTAAGTCCCGCACGCTCTTCACCGTAGTTTGGAAGCAGCTGCGCCTTCATTGCTGGGGCTGCGGTCAATGCCAAAAAGAGTAGTATACGCTTTACCATGACATTTGAATTCCAATCATACATTGAATCGGGGCGGCGTACCGCGCAGGATTCCGAGGGTCCGTTCCGCTTTCTTGCGGGCCATTAAATTCAGGTCGAGGATCGCGCCAAGTTAACGGCACATCGTCTCCATATTCGTAGGCTCTACCCGTAATCGGGTTGATGATCTGTGCATTTCTTCTATTGGTGAAATTGGTCACCTCCGCATTTAAAGCCACCCCTCGCCCACCGCCAAGGGTGACCAACTGGTAACTTGCTTTAGCGTCCATAGTAAACCAGTAGGTACCTCTACCTTCCAGAAATCGACTGTTGTCTACCTCAAACTGAGGGCGACCTAAATCATTGTATCCAACCAAATTCTGTGGGGTATATCTGTACCCAGAAGAATAGCGAGCACTAACTGTAGCACGCCATTTACTGCTGTCATTTGCATAGGTGATACCCGCATTGAATTTCCAGGGCCTATCCCAAGCTAGGAATTGCTCCTGTGACAAGGGAACCTCTCCGGTCTGTGCAATCTGCAAGGCACTCTCTCGAGCCGAATTACTCTTACCGCGCGCCTGCTGGTAACTACCATTAATAAACGTCTGGAAGCTCTCGCCCAAGCGGGCATTAAACTGAGTCTCCACACCCAAGACTTTCGCGTAATCCTGATTGATGTACATGGTCTTGGTCACAGGACGACCCGTAGCATCCGTAGTAATGACACGGCGCGCCACGATGTAATCAAAGCGGTTGTTGTTGAATGCATTCAACGTCCAACCTAAGCGTGTTCCCAAAAGGGTCTTATATCCAATTTCGTATGAAATATTGACCTCTGGATTCAGGTTCGGATTCCCAAGGTTCGAGAGGAAGGAACGGTCTTGGTATTCAGGATCAAGGCCGGCATATAAGAAGCGCGGGTGGGGCGTTCGCATACTGTGCCCGTAGTTAAAGTACAAAACATTGTTTTCAGTGACCGGGAAACTCACGTTCAAACGCGGCAACATGCGCAATTTCCAACGAAGCCCAGCGACACCAATGGTCTGATCCATGTAATCCTGGCGTACTTGATCTAGAACCGGTGAAGTAGGATCATTCACGGCTTCATCGGCGAATGCTCCCGGTGCCCAATAATTTAGACGCATCCCTAAGGTTGCTTTAATCCCTTGGTATTCGATACGGTCTTGCACGAAGAAGCCACCTTTTTGAGGGTTCACCTTCCAAATATCATTACTTGATCCAATAGAGATCGAAGGAGTAGTTGTGCTGTCATTTAATACAATCGGGGCACCTACCCAAGGGCGGAACACATCGACCCATTGGTATTCTGTAAATGCATGCTCCCAACCTGCAGAGGTTTGATGAATCTTGTTTGGCGAATAGGTGAATTTGCCTTTGAGGGTGTACTCTTGGGCGTAGTGGTCGTGCCAAATCGGCGTGATACCACCATTATTTATCAAGCCATCACCAGGGATGAGGTAATAGGTGCCAGAAGGATCATTCGGGTTGAACAAGGTCATTTGTCCTGTATAGATATAATCCTCGTCGTATATCTGATCTACCGTTGCCGCACGGAACGGGCGACCATTGGCATCTGCACGAAGATTGGTGAAGAGGCGGCCCGCTGAGAAATTCAATCCCGACTTCGTATTTAATCGCTTTTGCCATTGCAAGACGCTCAAATTACTGTGGTGGGTATAGGTGGTCGCATTGTCAAGATTGTTGGAGCGATTGTATTGGAACCCAGGCGCTAGTAGAGCGTCGAACCCAACAATCTGAAGTGTACGTGAATTTTGATTGACCTTAAGACTGTGGCTGTTGGTCAAGCTGATCTTACCCACGGCCTTTGAGCGCCAGGTCAATTTCGTAGTGTGCGTGTAATCGTTGCTCTGGCGAGGCGCCCACAGCGTTGGGTTACCCGGAAATAAAGAGCTGTTTAACTGAGATGCGGTAGCGCCGAAATAATGATCCGTAATATCTACGTTAGCGCTGGTAAACAGCGTCAAATTCTTCTTGGTGAATGGAATAGGCGTACTAAGCGTGACCTCGGCACGGTCGGTATTGAAGCTCGCCGGTGTGAAATTATCCGAACTGTACTGCGCGCTCCAACGAAGTTTTTGCCCACCCTCTTTGATGGTCGTATTAACCACCCCAGAAGAGCCGCCGCCGTATTCCGCGCTAGCACCACCGGTCATCAAATTAATGGATTGTAACGAAGATGAACTTACACTCACACCACCACCGGTACCGGCCAAAGGATCTTGCGCCGAGATGCCGTCCACCAAATACTCTGTTTCGTAAACGCGTGCCCCACGAATCTGTATTCCGTCCGTAGTTTTTTGGACACCTGCCTGCTGGGCTACGATATCCTCTACGCCCTTGGCTACCAGCGAGCTGATTTCCTCTGAAGAAAAAGTAATAGCCGAGGAAGCTTGCTCAAGGTCCACCTGGTTTTTTCGACCCACAACAGTCACCGTATTGAGCATTTCATTTTGCTCAACCAAGGCTACGCGCATCGGCTTGTTTTGACCCTTTTTAATCTTGACCCCATTGATTTGGGTAGGACTAAATCCAATGAATTGGACCTTCACAGTGTAAGTTCCCGGTTTAATGTCTTTGATTTCAAATTCACCAGAGAAATCGGTCAACGTCTGGTAGTAGGTACCGACGATGGTTACCGAAGCATTAGGCAACGTTTCACCAGTAGCCTTTTCAACCACTACCCCTTTGAGCACCCCTTTGTTCTGAGCAAAGGCCATCTGGCTCAAGGCGATGAAAATGAATATGTAGAACTTCCTAAAATTCATTTTCTAGTACATGCTTTAAAAGATCACCCCCATTAGTGGAATTGGACCTTGAAAATTGATGCAACGGCAATGAGAAGAACACCTCATACACTTTACCATTTCGAGAACGGATAGTACCTACGGTATTGCTACCTGTCCAACCGGCTATCTTGGTTAACTGCGCCGTATAGTAAGCGTTGGCATCTGCCGCTGGGTTTACCGGAGTTACCCCTAGAACGATGTTTTTTGGCCGCACCGAAGGAGCCCCGCTTGTTGTATCTACAGGAACAATAGAACTGTCATTGGTCAGACGCGCTTGACCGGTAGAAGTGATCGAACCGCTAACTGGATAAACGTCATTTATCGCACCCATATCCATGGAACTGGTGATCTGTGCACTCGTTAACACTTTTCCGCCCCCTTGAACATAAGACTGTACGGAAGGGCTGAGAATATTGAGCAAGTAATCTGTTCCGCCGTTGTTGGGAAACTGAGTGGCATCCGTAAATAAAAGTACGCGCTCGTATTGTTCAAAAAGCAGCTTCATAGATGGATTCCAATATGTAGGAATACCAATTCCAGTAATCGCATCCATCTGCACGTAGTCGTAGGCATCACCAATGCTGTCCAACCACTCTTTATACTGTGCCCCGATGTATGCGGGCTGACTATTCAACACCAACATATCTGCCGCCTTTGCCGACCAATAGAACGTACTTGATGTATCTACTTCCGAGTACGAACCTGCCCAATCTTTCACTCGAAGGAAGACTCTGTTGGTATCGTTAGCAGCAGCGCCAGCAAGCGCAGTATCCACTAAGAATCCATTTTGATAGACGGCTGCCGAAGTACCGCTAGCATTCAGGGTGAAACTCAGCAGTCCTTGACCTAGGTCAATTTGTGCCCAAGGTCCATTGTTAAGACGTACCTCAGCCTCAACGATAGTTTCGTTACCGTCAATATCCTCCGCGTCCCAACGAAGCGTCAGGACAATCTTTGCACTGTCCGGGGCAATCTCATCGGCATCAATGCGGCATGAAGGTGCAGCATTTTTCAGCGGCACCCATAACTTTGCAGGCGTAGGATCTTCCAACCCTTCGTGATCTACAGCGCTGACCTGGATAAGAACATCCGCTGAATCTAAGCCCGCATCAATCACAAACGTAAAAATGCTGTCGTTGGAACGAGTTTTTCCTACAGGTTCGTCATTGACCTGAACGTTGAAGTAATCTATGTAGCCGTCGGCATCTGACCCGTACCAATTCAAATGCACATTCGCATTCAATCGCAGGTCCCCTGAGCGCTGGATACTATCCACACTAAGGGTAGTCTCCGGTGCCAGGTTATCCACAGATCCTTGTGGCTTCTGACACCCCAAGGCTGCAAATAAAATGCTACATATGACCGCTACTCTTTTCAAGATCTATCGCTGTACTATTAAGATGATGGTTCCTGCACCTTGTGAACCGCTGAATCGAGCAACGTAAGTACCTTCTGCTAGTGAAGTTGTAGAAATTCTCAATGAACCTTGCGTTTCGTAAGAAGCTACCTGCTGACCCAAAATATTTGCGATGGTCCATATACCAGCTCCTGAGCTTTCAAGCTGCATCCAATCGTTTGACGGGTTTGGATAAGCTTTAAGATTTGAAGTAGCCCATTCATCTAAACCAATAGGCGATGTTGCTACCGTAATGCTATCTAAAGTTACAGACGGGTTGATAAAGTCGTTGTTGTTTCTTGGCAACAAGCGGTAGTTGCTGAAACCGTAGAACAAGATTCCTTCGATAGCATCAAAGGTCATGGTATTGTCCACGACGATAGGGGTAACATCCATCTCACCATCAATCGAAGCATATGAAGTATCAGTAACCAGCTGAACGTTCAATGAAGAATAGGCAGTGGTCGACTGACGTCCAGCCAATACACGTCCACTGCTCCATACCGGTGCAGAGGCGCTATTACTTACTGCATAATCCCCAAATCCAAGGTTGGTTTGACTCACATACAAAGAACTGCTGTTTGGATCCTCGTAACGCACCAACATACTCTCGTAAGGCTCCCAACCGAAGTTTGCATAACTCGCTGAATCCGATGGATCAATAACCAAAGGTGTAATTGAACCCAAGTTGCCCGTTTTGCTCGAAGAAGTCACATTTAATCGAGTCATTCCGTAATACTCCTCAACGAAGCCTGTAACCTCAACTTCTTCATTGCGGTAATAGGTGTTAAGGCCAATTCCGACACACCAGATACCCGCCCATGAGGTTGCATTTTCATCTTGGATGTACAAGAAGCCTAGGTCGCCAATTTTAGTCGAAGCCGTCACAATACCTTTCACAGTCACTTCAGCACCGTTCAAAGGAGAAGCGCCGTTTGAGTTGTAGGTAAATTGAATATCCGGGATGATCAAACCATTATCACGAACAGTATAGAAGTCAAAGTTTGGTGTTGCCTGATTGATCGGCTTCGAAGGCAAGTAGCTTTCGTTACCGTCGTCGTCTTTTGCATAGATGTAGTAACGCACCAACGTGCCGTTGGCCTGCTGTGGAATCTCAAATTCGAATTCATCCGTAGTACCTGTTACTAGCGTCATCGGGGCTACCGTGAAATTAGCCACCGATTGGGTATCAATAGCACTCCATACAAAGGCTACAGAATCTACACTGCCGTCAAAATCTGTAATGGTACATACAATCTCCACATCTTGGTTTGAGGTAGGAATCGAAGGATCGCGCTCAAAGTTCGCGATGTACGGCGGCGCATAGCCGATGTCGTAGTGTGAAGCGGCAAACGGATTGATCTCGTAACCACGACCGTTATCCCCTGTACATCCGTTCGCATCGTGACGAACTACACCCGAAATAGAGTTGTAGAATGTTCCAGGTACTGGCGGTACAAAAGAACCTTGAGTTTGCGGAGAGTTTGGGTTTACCGTTGTCCAAGAGCTCAATTTTTGAGCAAGGAATCGATCACTCACGTTCATTGCATTCCCGTTTCCATCGACAATGTTGAAGCTCACACGGTTTCCGCTGAAAGGAATAACCTGAGTAACCGTCACGTCTGTCAAAGTCACAAATGATCCTTCGTACTGCTCGCCTGTTACTACGTTATTCACGAACTGTGCGTCGTTAAGATCACCAACAGCAATAGTATCGCTCACTACAGGATCAGTAGTAGTACTCACAATGCTAAATGAGTTGGCATCGGCCAATGACAATTGGTTTGAACCATTGTACTCGCCAACCACACCTTTTACCTCTACGATATCTCCTGGTAGCGCTTGGGTAAAGGTTGCAGGCACTTGCAAAGAACCTGTGCTGCTTGTGTATACTCCCATCACCTCGATACCTGCGAATGGTGAGCTCTGACCCCCTACCGTTGTATCCTGAATGAAGATAAATGGACGCAAGCCTCCAGTTACCGAACCTGAAGCAACCTCTGTTACATTCCCGGGTGTCACGACAACACCGCGAGTAATTACTGTCTGTCCCAAATAGGACGAAGTATCATTACATGCAGCCAAATCTGTTGGGCTTACATAGTTAATGTCCGAAATGGACACATAGCTCTGTGCATTGGCCGACAAGCCAAAAAGCACTGCAAAAAGTAAAACGACTCTTTTCATTATTTCACGATTAAAAAAGTTCCTGTAAATGATTTTCCTGTTTCTAAATCCTCAACGGTAAAGAGGTACATGCCTCGTGCAATAATCTGGCTTTCTCTAGAAAGCAAATCCCACGCATGTTCACCACCTGAGAATACGTTTCGCGATGGATCTTCTGACCCGAAGCTGCGGAACCAGCGAATGTCCGTTCCATCGTACTCTTGGTGATGCTCAAAACTGTCTATATAATCACCGCCAGCGGTGGTGATGGTTATTCTTGAATTTCTTGGGAGGTTAGAAAAGACCAATTTTCGACTCTCCTCTTGGAAGTTACTCGACCCTTCCCAGCTTGCGCCGAGGTAATAGGGATTAGGGTACACATAGGGCTCAACACTGTCTAGATTGCTTGGACCAGCACCCGGGAAGGCCCTTACTGCATTCGAAAGCACGGCACTCTCTAGGGACTCGAGGCCGCTGTTCAGATCACCTTTATCAAATGCCGTTACCGCCACAGCAGTTTGCCAACCGTTCGGAAGAGGACTCAAAGTGTACGCAAAGGCATACTCATTAGTATCGCCGTCGAAAGTCACAGACGTGGCCAATTTCACAGGCAAAAATCCATTGTTGAAGCCGTAGTCATTGGCCAATGAATCAAAGCTTGCCACCAATTCCAAATCGTTCTGTAAATCCGGCGTCCCAAAGACATCAAAACCGGTTTGGGTTGCATAAATATTATACCCTTCGAAATCTTTCTTCTTGGAGATGGGATCTTCACTTTGGCGCGAATTATCTGCCCAATAAATGGTACATTCGCCATCGCCTGGCTCCACGCGAATAATCGGAGTTTCTGGCGGAGAAGGCAAAATGAATCGTGTAATCACTCCATTGCCGTCCTTATCCTCACCTTCATCGAGCACACCGTTAAAGTTGGCATCTTCTCCATTGTAAGTGCGTTGTGCCCAGTTGGCAGCGTCCAAGAGATACGTCTGTTGCGTGGGGTTGTTGGAACCGTTTGGCAAACCGTCCTCAAATTTCTTCGCCACTACATACGCGAAACTCACCTTGATTTCATCGCCTGGCTGATAGTCGTCAAAAGGACCCACTGAAACTAAATCTGAACGATTGCCCAAAGCATTTAGCTCCGACTGCAAATCAACGTCCATGGTCGTCACACAAGCTGCACCTGTAGGATCGTTCCAACAAGGATGCCCGTTAAAACCGTCCGACATCTTCAAATAGCGCTGCTGGTCTGAAGTTGGGAAGAAGAAGGTGTTGGCACCGCTGTTGTTGAAGACCCAAGCGTTGTAGTTCACCTTGGTGTCCGTGCTTACCTGTGGATGTTGGAAACCGTTTTTATCCTCCGCACCTAAGAACATCTGACCTACATAGCTGTCTGTAAAGCCAACATCTCCATTTCGGTCGTAACAATAGGCCAAATTCAAACTGTCGATAAACCCGTTCCCACCCTGTGAATAGAAGGTGGCACCCCCAGCGCCCGCCGGTGTGATGTTGATGTTACGCACCACGGTGTTGTTCCATAGACCCACATAAAAATCTTCATAGGTATTGCTAGACCCGTTGGTGATAGTGAGGTCGACAATGACCATAAAATCTGTAAACGAATATTCCCAGTTGTACACTGCCATATCCACCTGCAGGTCCATTGGGTTTAGGTGGTTGTTAATCGGAATACTGGTGCCGGGAACTAATATTTCACTATCGTTGAAGCTCGCGATAAAATCTTGGTGGCTCACAGCATCTGCGCGGTAATTCGGCGAAGAGCGAAGCGAGCTTTTCTCGACCACATTTGCACCTTGGGTGGCATTAAACTCAAAGCCTCCACGTCCAGGCGCATAGCCCTGCGGCGCATCATAGGCTGAAGTGCTCACGCGAACAACCCCATTGTCTATACCGCCAAACCAAAGGCCGCCCTCAAAAAGGTGTTCTATACCTGAACCGGCAGGATATTCCATAGAAGGTGTTCCCGAACCGTCGCGGTAACCACGGAAGGCATTGCCAAAAGTCCCAACGTTGGTCGCACTCAAACGTACATTGGCACGCGTCGTCTGGAATTCTTCGAATCCTTGACCAACACTCAGCAGAGGCAGCAACAACAAAACAGCGAGTACTCTTCTTACCATAGCATCAGTTTTGTGGTTGTACTGCGCCCGTCTTTCGACCAATGAGCAATATATAATCCCTTTGGAAGCCCTTGCACTGTGGCAGGTTCACCTTCCGGCTTTTCAAATACTTTTCGTCCATCCAACGTGTAGATAGCAAGACCAAAACGCAGGTAATAATCGGTCAATTGAGCTGGCTGACGCATGGGGTTTTCTAAAACCGGTACTTCCAACTCTGCAGTATTCAGCCCTTGTAGATCAATATCGAAATCCGCAATTACAGGAAGGTGGTCGCTTAAGGAGTACAGGGCAGATAATACTGTGCTACTCACACTGTAGTTTGTGCCCGCATTTAAAGGGTCGTTAAAATGGTTACCGTCATTACCCACGGCGAAGTAGGTGTTAGGCACATAGACCATTCCATCTTCACCCTCTATAATATCTTCAGAACAGAGAATTTGATCGAATCGATCGTCCAAGCCTCCTCCAGAAAAACAGCTGTTCGATCCACCGTTTCTTGTGCTCTGTGTATGAATAGCAGCGAAAGAACTGTTGTTGTTCCAGCTTCCTGAACTGTTGATTGGGTCTTCAAAACGGAATCCCGTTCCTGCAATCAAGGTCTGGTAGCCGCTCTCGGAAGATGCGTACATATTGAAGTCGCCCATGAGCATGATGTTCGCATCGACTGCATCGTTCTCGATATAATCAATGATTGCTCCGGCCATCGCATTGCGCTGCGAAGAATTTGAGGTGCCGCTACCCGCTTTAAAATGTGCGGCAATAACTGTAAAAGTCACCGTATCGCTCTGCGCATTAAGAAGTGGATCTTTGTAATAGAATCGAGCCACGTCGACCACACGGACCAAATTATTGTTACCTACATCTTTCGTGATCACGTCCTGTGAAATCAAACCAAAAATGTCACTGCGGTAGGCAATGACATTGGTTAAAGAGGAGAAGCTGTTGTTGGTGTAATTCGTCGTCGTCCAGTTGCTCGCGCTTGTTGTATTTAATGCGTTATTCAGCAAATAAGTAGCGTTGTTTGCGGATGCACCAACCTCCTGAAAACAGATGATGTGCGGCTGCATGTTGCGAACGATGGTATCTAAGGCCACTTCCTTGCTACTCGCAGAGTTCGTATTGCCATTGCACTCGTTGGTAGAATTTCTGTAGTTCAAGATGTTGTAAGTCATCACTCGAACCGTAGTTACTTGAGCGGTAACTAACTGGCAACCAAGACAAAATGAAATTAAAGCAACGAATGGTTTCATTGCCTTGAAGATGCAACTTAATCTTGTCAAATGGAAGCACTTGGGTATAAAATTCATATGAAATCAGTAGCTTGCCCACATGGTAGAAACAGAAGGTGTTTTATTTGAATCGAACCAATTGTTGGTTGTTCAAAAACCTGCAGGAATTATTACCGAAGACAACCCCTTCGAAGCCAATAATTTGGAGGCCAACTGTCGCGCCTATCTAAAGCAGAAAATCAACGATCCTTACCTTGGAGTTGTCCACCGACTAGATCGAGTAACAAGCGGCGTAATTATCTTCGCAAAGAAGCGAGGTACCTTGAAAACCCTAAACAGATGGTTCGAGGTGCGCCAGATTCAAAAAACGTATTGGGCAATAACCTCCGGAGAACCAGAAAAGAAACAAGGCATCCTTATCCATCACCTCCTGACGGAAAAGAAAAGTAAAAAAAACCTAGTTGTTGACCCAAAGGTCAAAGGCGCCAAAAAAGCAGAGCTGAGCTTCAAAGTCTTATCTTCTATGGACGGTCAATTCTTGCTCGAAATAAAACCCAAAACTGGGCGATTCCACCAAATACGCGCGCAGCTCAGCCACATCGGTTGTCCCATCATTGGCGACGAGAAATACGGTTCAACCACACCCTACGAAAATCTTCAAATTGGCCTTCATGCACGATCTATAGAACTCCCAGAGGCCATAAATGGTAGCATCAGAAAATTCACAGCCCCGTTGCCTAAGGATGAACTTTGGAGAAATTTTGAATAATTTCTCTTAACTTAATGAGGACAAAATAAAAGTATGAGAATAGCATTCATAATTGCTGTTTTGGTTTTTGGCCAATCATTGTCTGCGAAAGAGTTAAAATTGATCTAATCCCTAAAACAAGGCATTTTCCAGCTGCCCAAGTAGAACTAAAACCAATTTCTAGTATTCATATTGATTCCGTTCAGCATAACACTGGCGTAAAAGACATAGCGCTCGGTACATTAGAAGTATTGGGAGGCAGTGCTGCATTCGCTGGTGGTGCTACATTGGTGGGTGCCGGTTTTATAGTACACCTATTTCGAAGCGACGATGGAGAGGAATACGTTTTATTTTATTCCGTAGGAGCAGTAGCTATGACAACGGGGTACTTTTTAGTGAATGATGGTTTGAAGCGATTGGGCTTGAAGCGAACCTCCCATAACAGTGGACAGTACATATTCCGCAATCCCTGAAGCGCCTGA
>CBFHHP010000019.1:9413-32295 GCA_965655745.1 uncultured Schleiferiaceae bacterium | reverse complement strand
TGATAATCCAGATTCTAACTACCGCCTTCGAATGCTTCTACAAAATGCGAAGGCAGCCAACATGCCTAAGGACAATGTAGAGCGTGCCATCAAAAAGGCAATGTCGAAAGACCAAAGCGATTACAAGACCATTATCTATGAAGGATACGGCCAACACGGTATCGCTGTTTTAGTGGAGACTGCCACGGACAACAATACACGTACAGTAGCGAATGTTCGTTCGTACTTTAATAAATGTGAAGGATCTCTTGGGACTTCAGGTTCAGTGGAGTTTATGTTCGAACACAAGTGCCACGTAAAGATTACTGCCGGTGATATCGATGTGGAAGAACTTGAATTTGAGATGATCGACCACGGTGCTGAAGACGTGTTTAAGGACACTGAAGAGAAAGACGGCGAGGAAACTGAAATCATCATGATTTATGGCCAATTCGCTGACTACGGAAACATCGCAAAAGGTCTAGAAGGTTTGGGTCATGAGATTATAGAATCCGGTTTTGAATATATCCCGACTACAACGAAAGAACTGGACGAAGCACAGACCAAGGACATCGAAAAACTCATTGAGAAATTAGAAGAGGACGACGATGTGCAAAACGTGTACACGACTATGAGATAAAGCGTCGCTGCTCGCGACGCCAAAGCACAAAAAAGCCGCTGGATGGGCGGCTTTTTTAGTAGTTATTAAGCTGGAATTTTGCGCAATGAACTTCGTTCAATCTGCGCTTTCGCATACTCCTTGGTGATGTGAATGGATTTTTCCTCCATGCCCGGTGCATCGAACATATAATCGGTTAGGATGGCCTCACAAACACTGCGCAATCCACGAGCGCCAAGGCTGTAATCGAGTGCTACCTCAACAATGTAATCGTACACTTCATCGTCAAAAGACAAGGCGATATTGTCCATATGGAAGAGGTGCTGGTACTGCTTGACCAACGCATTCTTCGGCAAGGTTAAGATAGCACGAAGCGCATCTTTATCGAGCGGAGACATAAATGTCACGATAGGCATACGCCCGATGAGTTCAGGGATTAATCCAAAGCTCTTAAGATCTGAAGGAGTGATGTAGCTCAACACTTCATCATCTTCCACGTGATTACGACTCTCCTTAGAGTACCCAAGTGTAGCCGAATTCAACCGCGAACCGATCTTCTTCTCAATTCCTACAAAGGCGCCGCCTGCAATGAAGAGGATATTTGTGGTATCCACTTCGATGTACTTTTGGTCCGGATGCTTACGCCCTCCTTTTGGCGGTACGTTTACTTTTGAACCTTCAAGCAACTTGAGTAAACCTTGCTGAACACCTTCACCGCTGACATCACGTGTAATGGATGGGTTATCTCCTTTGCGTGCAATCTTGTCTATCTCGTCTATGAATACAATACCCACCTGAGCACGGTTCAAATCATAATCGGCTGCTTGCAACAGACGCGTCAGTATGCTTTCAACGTCCTCGCCCACGTAACCTGCTTCAGTAAGTACGGTAGCATCTACAATGGTGAACGGCACATTGAGCATCTTAGCGATGGTGCGTGCCATTAACGTCTTACCTGTTCCTGTATTTCCTACCAGAACAATATTGGATTTATCGACGTCAGGTGCATCCTTGAGGGGAACCAAACCAATACGCTTATAATGATTATATACGGCTACAGCAAGCGTGCGCTTGGCAGGCTCTTGACCAATAATGTATTCGTCGAGGTGCGCTTTGATTTGCTTTGGGGTGAAGTCAAACTCCGGCTTTGCAGCAACATCTAACGGATTAGACTGCGGTTTTTCACCCAATTCAGCGTGAAGAATACCACCAGCTTGGCCAACACAACGGTCACAGATGTGGGCATCCACACCAGCAATCATCATCTCTGCCTCATCCTTACTGCGGCCGCAGAAGGAACAGTGGATGTTCTTGTCTTCGCTCATTACTTCGCTTGATTCTTGCCGAGCAAAATTTCATCCACCATACCGTAATCCTTCGCCTCTTGCGAAGTCATCCAGTAATCGCGGTCAGAATCTGCCTCTACCTTATCGAAAGGCTGACCACTGTGGTGAGAAATGATAGAATACAACTCCTTCTTCAGCTTGAGGATCTCTTGCAAGGTGATCTCCATATCTGAAGCTTGTCCCTGAGCACCGCCCATAGGCTGGTGGATCATGATACGGCTGTGCTTTAGTGCTGAACGCTTACCCTCTGCACCTGCACACATCAGTACAGCGCCCATTGAAGCAGCCATACCTGTACAGATGGTTGCAACATCGGGGTTAACCACCTGCATGGTGTCATAGATACCTAGTCCTGCGTACACAGAACCGCCGGGTGAGTTGATGTATATCTGAATGTCCTTCTTCGCATCAGCACTCTCTAAAAAGAGCAACTGTGCTTGGACAATATTTGCTACCTGATCGTTGATGCCTGTTCCCAAGAAAATGATGCGGTCCATCATCAAACGCGAGAACACGTCCATCTGTGCAACATTCATTTGACGCTCCTCAATAATGTAAGGCGTCAACGAAGCGTCTACGTACTGATCAACATACATGCTCTGAATACCGGCGTGCTTGGTAGCGTACTTTTTAAATTCTTTTCCTAAATCCATGAATCAAAGTTGGTTTGAAGGTTAAGACAATTCCCTTAGATTTTGTTCTAAGTTATGCCTTTTCTGTGACCAATTTTATGAATTCGTCATAAGTCACCTCTTTCTCATCAACTTTAAATGACTCTTTATAGTGTGCTAGCAGCTTCGCGTTATATACTTGGTCGCTGATACGACGAACTTCTTCTTCGTTTTTAAGTGCGTTTTCCGCAATGCCTTTCAACATCTCATCGTCCATCACTTGCTGACCGTACTGTTGGAACTGTGCTTTCACCATACCCACAGTGTGGTCTAGAAGATCTTCGCGGCTCACCTTAATCTCAGCAGCAGTGATTACTGCGTTCTCGATCAACTGATAACGCAATCCTTTCTCTGTTTTTTCCCAATCAGCCTCTACCTCTTCAGCAGTCAATGGCTTCTCGCCTGAAGTCTGCATCCACTTTTTCAAAAATGCGATAGGAAGGTCAAATTTGGTCTTATCGAGCAAGTACTCTGCAACATTATTCAAGAAGTACTGATCCGATTCGTTTTGGTACATGCGCTCCGCTTCCTCTTTCATACGAGCACGCATTTCTTCTTCAGAAGTCACCGCACCTTCACCGTATACCTTGTCGAAGAACTCTTGGTTCAGCTCTGCAGGCTCCATACGGCTGATGTTCGTTAGTTTGAATTCGAAAGATCCGGTCGAAGCTTCCAACTGAGCATCAGTTACTCCGAGCAATCCTGCAACGTTGTAATCTTTACCGAACGACTTCTTCGCATCGAATGCGATGGTGCTGCCCATGGATGATTTGGCCAATTCACCTTGCGCTTTCTTCGTTTTCAAATTGGTTCCCAAGAACTGTGCATCTTCCTTAACGATACCGCCTTCTACAGCTGCACCATCAGCATCTACCTCAGTAAACGAACCGTGGAACATATCATCAGCCGCTGGCTTTTCTGGAGTAGACATCTTGCCGTAACGACCGCGGATATCTTCCATGTATGTATCGAGCACCTTGCCGTCTGCAACGACCTTAACGCCTTTGACCTTATTCTTTTTCGTGATTTTAACATCAACCTCTGGGCTCAATCCCAGCTCGAAACCGAAGTTGTATGTTCCTGGAGTATCAAAATCTAGCTCCTCTTGCTCTACTGGAAGTGGGTTACCTAGAATGTTCAACTTTTCCTCTTGGATGTAATTGTAGATTGAATCTTGAAGCATCTTGTTGATCTCATCAATCAATACCGCTTTACCGTACTGCTTCTTGATCAAACCCATAGGCACTTTACCCGGACGGAATCCTGGGATGTTCGCGCTCTTGCGGTAATTCTGTAGCACTGAGTTCACTTTGTCCTGGTAATCTTCAGGAGTGATTTCAATGTTTACCGTTAAGTTTAGTGCATCTACTTCGTTCTTGCTAATGTTCATCTGCTTTCAATTAGATTAAATACATCCATGTAATAAGGGGTGCAAAGGTACTAACAATTTGTTGTTTATGGCGTTATGAATAAGAATAGGCTTTTGGATTCCTTTAACGGTTTTTATGTAGTCCAATTCATTTAACATCGTACCTTGTCATTTCCTATGTATTCCAAGCTTATGCAGCGTAAAAACCTCAAATACCTCCTGCCACTTTTAGGTGTGGCCCTAATCATTTTTGGATTCAACAATTACGGCAAAGAAGAAGATAAAGAGGCCGTCATTTTCGCTCTTGTGCGTGATGCACTGACTAATATGCATTTGCAGCCAAAAGAAATGGACGATGCACTCAGTGAAGAAATCTTTGACGCGTACTTAGAAGCTTTAGATTACAACAAGCTCTTTTTAACTCGAGGAGAGGTTGATGAATTGGCAAAGGACCGATTCAATTTAGATCAAGCATTTTATTCTACGAGTACTGTCTTTTTTGATAAAAGTTATGACTTGATTACCCAAGGCATTGAAAGATCGAAGCAAATTTACACGGAACTACTTGCAGCACCGTTCGATTACACTGAAGATGAAAGCATTTATTCGGAGGCCAAAGAGCGCCCATTTGCAAGTAATGTGGCAGATTTAGAAATAAGTTGGAAGCAACACCTTAAGTGGCGCATCCTCAATCGGATTTACGAAAAAGACAATGCACAACGAGAAGATGCAGAAACAGACGACGAGGTAGAACTCAAGGATTTTGCGACCCTGGAAAAAGAGGCGCGTGAAAAGGAATTGGAATTGCAAGAAGAGTGGTACGAAGATTTGATGGACGTGAGCCGCATCGAATGGTTCGGGATGTACATGAACGCCTACTGTGAAACCTTCGACCCACATACCAGCTATTTGGCACCTCAGCAAAACGAAAACTTTGAGCTAAGCATGACCGGGCAGTTTGAAGGAATTGGTGCCCAACTTAAGCAGGAAGGCGATTATATTGGAATTGAACGCATCATTGCTGGATCTGCTTGTTGGAGACAGGGCGACCTCGAGGTGGGTGATCGCATCATTGCCGTGGCCCAGGGCAGCGAGGAACCAGTCGATGTAATAGGCTACAAAGTGCGAGAGGCAGTAAAACTAATTCGAGGCAAGAAAGGGTCCGAAGTGCGTTTGACCGTTAAAAAGAAGGACGGATCGCGCCAAATCATTCCTATCATTCGAGATGTCGTGGAGATCGAAAGCACCTTTGCTCGTAGTGCCATTCTCAATGGTAAGACCTTCAAGAAAAAAGGAGGTGAGTATTCACTGATCAATGATATAGAAAGTACAACTGGATACATCAAGCTCCCGAAGTTCTATGTGGATTTCTACAACAAAAACAACCGCAATGCTGCTGAGGACGTAAAAGCGGAAATCATCAAGCTTAAGGAGCAAGGTGTGGACGGAATCATTCTCGACCTGCGCAGCAATGGTGGTGGTTCATTGCAAGCGGCAACGGAGATTGCTGGACTCTTCACAGAAAAAGGCCCTCAAGTTCAAGTGAAAAGCTTCCAAAATGGAACCCGTGCAAAAGGCAACAAGGATCCAAATGTGTACTGGGAAGGGCCGCTGGTAGTCTTAGTTAACAACTATAGCGCCTCTGCTTCGGAGATCGTTAGTGCGGCCTTACAGGACCGAGGACGCGCGCTAATTGTAGGGCCCGCGAAAAGCACTTTTGGCAAGGGAACAGTGCAAAATATGCTTGATCTCGATCGTGCAGTCAATGGGCCATTGAATGCTCTAAAGCCCCTTGGGGCGGTAAAAATAACTACCGAAAAATTTTATCGAATTTCTGGAGGCACCACACAACTTCAAGGTGTTGTGCCAGATATTTCGCTACCTGGCGCCTATGATCTCATTGATATGGGCGAGAAAGAATACGACCATGCTCTACCTGTAGACTATATCTCGAGAGCTAATTACAATGGAACTAAAAAATGGTCTAAAGCTTTCGATAAGGCAAAAAAGTCTTCGTCTGAGCGAGTTGATAAGGATTCTGTATTTATGAAATCAATGGAGTACGCTAAATGGATCAAATCTGGTCAAGAGAATACTTTTATCCCACTTGCTTATGATGATTACATGAGCTTCCAAGATTCCATTAAAAAGGAGGGTGAACGATTCAAAAATCTCTACAAATTGAAAGACAGTACTGGTGTAGTTCCGCTGCCTGATCATTTGGTGATGTTTGAAACTGACAGTGTTCAAAAGGATATCTACACCAAATGGTACCGCAACCTGGCCAAGGATGCTGTACTCAGAGAAGGTGTTGAGATTATCGCTACACTGAAGTAGTCCTTTTTTTGAGCTAGATTAGCTCTTGTGATACGCACCTTTTCCATAGTTCAAAAACTAGCACTCGGATGGCTTGTAGCTTTGATTCTGGCTGCACTGCTCGCAGACTTGGTAGTCCTCGATACTACGCCTCATGCCAATACCATGGATTTGAAACATACCTTGCTCTCTCCAGGGAGTAAAACGGTGAACGGCTTGCACCTCTTTGGCACCGATAAGTTTGGCCGTGATCACTTTTCGAGAGTGGTTCTTGGCAGTCGCATATCACTTAGCGTAGGCTTTGTCGCCGTTCTAGTGAGCCTGATTATTGGCATCCCCGTTGGAGCAGTTTCAGGCTATTTTGGAGGTAGAATAGACGCAATACTCAGCTGGCTCATGAATGTCCTCTGGTCCATACCTACCCTTCTGCTCGTCATTGCGCTCACCTTTGTTTTGGGTAAGGGACTGTTTCAAGTCTTCATCGCTGTGGGACTTACCATGTGGGTGGAGGTTGCGCGCGTTATCCGTGGCCAATTCTTAGTGGAGAAAAACCAAGAATATGTCGAGGCCGCCAAGGTACTTGGCTTCAGCACCTCCCACATCTTGTTTAAAGAAATTCTACCCAATACCATTGCGCCGCTATTAGTAATCTGTGCAACTAATTTTGCCACTGCGCTTCTTATTGAAAGTGGACTTAGTTTTCTGGGTATTGGTGCGCAGCCACCGCTGCCTTCTTGGGGCAGCATGATCCGGGATTATTACCCATACATCATCACTGGCAAGGGCTATCTCAGCCTTATCCCTGGGGTTCTCATCGCACTAAGCGTACTGAGCTTAAATACACTTTCTGGTGCCCTAAAGAGGTAGGGTAGTTTTGGGCAGCGCTTCGAGAAATACACGTTCTCTGCTTTCAGAATGAAGGTGCAGCAGCTCCAAGAATTCTTCACGTTCAATGTTCCAAGCACCAAGGCTGTCCAAGTGTTCAGTAGGCAGTTGATTGTCCACAAATTCTACTCCGTTACGGCTCAAGTGCTGACACATGCCGATGTAGGCAAACTTACTTGCATTGGTACGAGTATGAAACATGCTCTCCCCAACAAACACACCGCCCGTCATTACGCCAAAGGTTCCTCCAATGAGTTCATCGCCCTCCCAAACTTCAAAACTGTGCGCCATGCCTAATTGATGCATGTGCAAGAAATTCGTTTGAAATTTTTCGCTGATCCATGTACCCGCTTGACCAGGGCGTGGGACTTCACTGCATTTCTCAATGACCTTTTCAAAAACGGTATTGACTGAAAAACGCCATTGCTTTTTATTCAAATAAGGACGCATACTCTTTGACACCTTCACTTCAGCAGTAGGCGTAATTGAGCGCACCTCTGGAGAAAACCAGAAAACCACACCCTCCTGCTCAAACCAAGGGAAGATGCCTTTGTGATAACACTTGTCGTATAGCTCTGGCGCTAAATCCCACGAAAGAGCGATAAGCCCTTCGCTATTTGCAGCTGTATCGGGATCCGGAACGGTCCAACCGTCCTGACCGATAAAGTGCAATGGATTAATGGAGCGCCCCACGATACAGATGAATTAGAACGGCAGATCGTCGTCAAGAACGCTATCGTCACCACTAGGGGTAAATGGCTGACCCGCTGGAGGCAGATCTGATGGTGGTGCCGGCGCAGCGGCTTGCTGTAGTGGAGACATTCTCCAAGCCTGAAGCGTAGTATAGTAGCGCGTAGCACCACCCTGTGGAGGTGTCCACTCGCGACCACGGATGTTAAACTCTACGTTTACCTCTTGCCCGGCTTGGTAAGCATCAAGAACCGAAGTTTTATCTTGAGTAAATTCAAAACACAAGGTTTGTGGATACTGCTCTTTCGTTTGTACTACGAATTCGCGCTTTCTGAAACGGTCAGAAATCACCTGCTCATCCATTATTTTCTCAATTCTCGCTTCAATGTTCATCTTCTTACCCTTCTTAACGGGCCGATTTATCTATTAATAATACTTTCCAAGCCTCGTGAACGTGCCCATTTTCAAGCAGTTCCCTTGCGACTTCATGCAAGGCTTCGCGACGTTCGATTCCGTCTGCATAATTCTGCAATAATCTCCGGATATCAAAGTCATTTTTCTTTTGTTCTATTTCTTCTTCGGTCGGCAGTACAGTCACCCCTCCCAGGAGCCCAAGATCGTTCCCCGTTAAAACAGTCGAATTACGTATAACCATAGGAATCTGGTCTACACCTATTCCTGTTGTAGGAGCACCAACACTGAAAAGTGCATCACCGGAGGCTCTTACCCACCAGTTTTTACCCATACGACCTACCAGGTCCAGTGCCTCTTGATCCAAGCCGCCTTCTTCAGACATAACATGAGCCGCACAATGAATCTTCTTGATTTCACAAATCACCAGATTACCTGCGCCGCCTTCTTCACCCAAAGCCACTACATCTTTGACAATACATTCAAGACTTACAGGACTTTCAGCTACTCTCGGTGGCGCCACAAGCTCTGAAGGAACAGAGGTCAATCCACTCTTGACAAATTCATCCACATGAGAAGGGTATTCTGCCGAACTCAAATTCACTTGTTGTACTAAATCGTAATTCACCACGTTTACAACGACTTCCTGCTCACGCAACGCATTATGCAAAGTGTCTTTGGTCGTATTATCTCTCACGCGCCTCGCGGGTGAAAATATGAGCGTTGGCGGATTGGAGGAAAATATGTTGAAGAAACTGTACGGACTGAGATTAGGTGTCCCAAACTCATCGACTGTACTAACAAGTGCAATAGGTCTTGGACCGACCGCACCTAATAAGATTCTGTGGCGGTCTCTCGTAATAAGATCTTCTGGGGAAAATGAAGGCATATCCTTGGGTTTAAATCAAAATTACTCTTTTCCCTCGGCAAGCAGAAATTTATTTAAAACACGATCCGATTTTATAGAATCTACTTATATTTGCCGTCCAATTTTGATGCGGATGTGGTGAAATTGGTAGACACGCTAGTTTTAGGCACTAGTGCTTTATCGCGTGAAGGTTCGAGTCCTTTCATCCGCACAAACGAAACCCTGGTCACCATGTGATCGGGGTTTTTGTTTTTAACCGAACTGAGTTTACTCTTCCGTGAGTTGGGCGAAGATGTCGTAGGCCACCAACTGCATGAACGGCACAATCACCAAAAGGCCTAACCCAATAGTGAGAACAGTCACAGGAATCGCGATAAGCGTCACTAAGAATATTGCTAAGAAGATCTTTAAGAAATTCGGAAGGGCAAGCTTAATGGAATCGGCCAAAGATTCTAATCCATCCTTGCCGTTTAGTGATGCGAAATAAGGCGCAAACATCAACACGATGCTCAGGAAAATTTGCAAGCCTACGAAGAGGTAAAAGCTCCCCATGTTCGCCTGCAACACTTCGCTGAGGTCTTCAAACGCCATCCTCATAAGCTCAAAGTCTTGGCTCTGTTCTTCGGTCAATTGAAATGTCATTATTTCCGGCGGCATGAGTAGGGAGGCAATCTGAGAAAGCATTACCGTAGCTACCATGACCACTATTACCGATTTTACATTAAATCTGAATCCATCTAAAAAGTGGCCAAATTCCACGTCTTCACCTGCCTGATCTTTACGGGCAAAGTGAGCGAATCCAACGTTCAAAAGACCACTTACTATCCCTGCTAAGATTGCAATGACCGTGGATTGAATGAAGGTGTTGAAGGAGAATGCCGCACCAATACTCGTCGCAACTGTCGCAACCACAAAGGAAACAATCACGCTGAACAGCGTGAAGGCTGTATACATTCCAGCTTTGTTCTTGTATCTAATCCAACCGGCTTGAACGGCTTGTCTTGATGAAATCTTTCTCATTGGGATGCGGTTTGCAATGCTTAATTTTGGAGCAAATTACAACAGACGTTGAAAGTAACTTACGGTTTAGAAAATTTTCAGACACTTTCTTGTGCAGTGGCTACCACAGGGACCTTTGATGGGGTACATCTGGGCCATAGAAAGATTCTTGATCAACTTGTTGCAAAGGCCCGCGAAGTAAAGGGAGAAAGCGTTTTGTTGACATTCTCACCGCATCCAAGATTGGTTCTGCAACCCGATGTCGAGTTGGAACTGTTGTCCAGTCAAAAAGAGAAGATAGCACTGCTAGAGAAGACCGGATTAGATCATTTGATCATTCATCCCTTTACCAAAGAGTTCTCACGCACGCAATCTTTAGACTTTGTAAGGGAACATTTAGTGAACACTATCGGGGTAAAGCACCTAGTTATTGGGTACGACCACCACTTTGGAAGAAATAGAGAAGGAAGCTTCGAACATTTGAAGGAGTTTGGCCCTATCTATGGATTTGAGGTTGAGGAAATAGCAGCATTAGATATCGATCAGGTCAATGTGAGCAGTACGAAAATTCGCACCGCTTTGGCTCAGGGGAAAGTGGAACTGGCCAATAACTATTTGGGTTCTACTTACAGCATTAGCGGTAGCGTGGTGAAAGGCGATCAGATTGGAAGAACGATCGGTTTCCCGACCGCAAACATAGAATGTGATTTCGAGCATAAACTGTTGCCTGCGGATGGTGTTTATGCTGGATTGCTCCATGTGAATGGAGAAGAGTATCCTGCTATGGCTAATTTAGGAGGTCGACCCACCCTAAAAAGTGCACAGCGAAAACTAGAGGTACACTGCATTGGAATTGAGATTGAGCTATACGATGCGCATGTGAAATTTGAATTGACCCATCATCTTCGAGATATACAGGAATTTGATAACTTGGTTGAGCTTAAAAAGCAGTTGGCCGCAGATAAATCTGAGGCGACACGGCTTTTGGCACAGAAATAGATTAGAAAGAGAAGAATTTTAATACAACCTCATGAAAAAAATCGCCCTTATTGCAGCCGTTGGTTTACTTGCAGTAGCATGTACGAAATGGGAAAACAAAAGCACAGAGTTTAAGGTAACTGGTCTATGGACTGGTGTAAATCAGGAACTTCAAGTTCAAGCATTGCCTTTTTGGGATTCAAGTGATGTAAGCCCGTCTGCATTCATGGAAGCAAATTTCATGGAAAATGGAGGCCTGACAATAGATTCAGCAGGTGTCAGAATGGACAGTATGGGTTGGTCGATTAAAAACGACACCGTCCTTGTTCTTAACGGCATTGATCTTGGTTTTGACAATCCACTAGGTGGAGGCGCAAGTTTAGTTCCTAGCAACCTCGAATATGATATCAGAACGTTGACACAGGAGCAATTCAACTTCGGATTTGATACTATCTTCACTTTGAGCATTCCTCAATTGCCGGTACCAGTGAATCTTACTTTTAAGCAGATACAACGCTGGGAGAGATAAGAGTAACCGCATTTATTTAAAAAAAACCCACGCCTGCGGCGTGGGTTTTTTTTATGCCCTACCCTCGGGCTGCGGAAACCAGCGCTTTGATTTTGTCTTCGTCGCGTTTCCATTCACCTTCAAAGCCAAACGAATCGTCATCAGAAGCTGACCATTTTCTTGCGGTACAATGATAGGCCGTTGTACCCACCTCCTTGAGATCCGGAACGACCTCAGCATGTACACCGCTGCCCGCTTGAATTTGTACTCTACCCTTGGCCCATCTTATGACCTTTGCAAGCCCTTGCGGATTGACTTTTGGCTGAAAACCACTGGTCAAAATTCGCTCTACACCTAACTGAACGAGCATGTTTAGGACTGCTTCAGGGTTCTTGCAAACATCAAAGGCACGGTGAAACGTGATGCCGAGATTGTGCTGTTTCGCCTTAGCCGTAACGAGGGTCATGAAGCGCTCGTCCAACATACCTTCCCCAGTCAATGCGCCAACTACAATGCCTCGAATTCCCGTTCTCGATAACATTTCTAGATCGAGCAATATTTGGTGTTGTTCGCTGGAAGAATAGTGGAAATTCCCTGCTCTAGGACGTAGCATGGCATATACTGGAAGCGGCGTAGCAGCGACCACCTCACGTGCCCTGCCAAAAGAAGGCGTGAGGCCTCCTTCTGCCAAATTCTCGCACAGTTCAATGCGATCCACACCTAAAGCATGAAGCCCTTCTGCATGCCTCGCTTCTTCTAAGGCAATCTCAATCTCTATACGGTCGGCCATAGATCTGTACTTCGTCCAAAAAATGCCATACAGGCTGTCCTGCAGCAGGATGATTGTCGGGCAATTTTTCGGTATTCGGGATTTCGAAATTAATAGAATTTGTAGGCGGAAACCCACCTTCAGGTGCCAAGGTCATTGTATGAATGAAGTTGCCTTCTTTATCGATATTCACATCTCTATCCCACTGGTACCGTTCTACTACATCACTCTCAACGTAAATGTCGGCGTAGACCATTTCCGGAACGAGAATCCAGGATAACCTGCTCTGTAAGAAATTGATTTTCACTGAATCTATGATGTACTTCTCTTTCCACCCAAAGTGGCCGCCAAAGTGGTCCGGACCAAAATAACCGACCCAATTTCCGTCTCTAAAATTTGTTGATCCCAACACACCATTAGCCATGGGTATATCATTTGTGCCTATATACGGAGGCGTGGAGGGAGAGGTTAAACAGCTGTGGGTTAAGAGCCCTTGGTGAACGGCAAAATCATAGGTTAATGCTGGACCCATGTTTCGCCCATCCCGCTGAGGCTGAACCTGCATCGAATGTACACCGAGGCTGGAAAAAGTCGCTGAGCTATCAGAAAGTATGCCTGTGAAAGAACTTAGCTCCAGGTCTAGATTTGGAAACGCGGGAGTTACCGTTGTTCTAAGCTCAAGCTTACCATTGTAGCTCTCGTTGGAAGAGGACATAACGACCGGGACCTGTTCAACATCATAATTGTACCCTAAAGCATCCAACATAGGGTAATGGCGCTGGAGTCTTTGCCAAAACGCGTCATAATCACGCTCGGCAGGGTGTGACCACAAGACCTCGGACATCGCTATGCCGCGAGGCAAGAATCTTCGGTCAAGAGTTTCTGTGTCTGGAATGCGTTCCGACCATAGGTTGCACTCGCCACCAATGATGTGATGACCGAAGGTGAATCGGTCCAATTTTTCCGGATATAGGTTGAAGTCGTAGACCTTCGGCACGTCTATACTGCTCACTGGATAGTCAAAATAGGCGTGTGAAGTTGGGCTTACAATAGCGTCGTGACCTTGCTCTGCGGCATGCTGCGCGCCTTCAAATCCGCGCCAGCTCTGCACTGTTGCGTTTGGGCTCAAACCGCCCTCCAAGATTTCATCCCAACCAATGATTTGCTTGCCCTTGGCCGCCAAGTAATTTTCAATTCTTGTGTTGAACCAACCTTGCAAGGCCTCTTCGTCCAGTAAGCCTTCCTCTTTCATGCGCTGCTGACATTTCGGACACTGCTCCCAACGGTACTTTGGCGCTTCATCCCCACCAATGTGTATGTATTCCGAAGGAAAGATTTCACAAACATAATCGAGCACATCCTCCAAAAATTCAAAGGTCTGCTCATTTCCTGCACAATAGATGTCTTTAAAAACGCCCCATTCGGTAGCCACGGATACGGGTTCCCCGGTACAGCCTAAATGAGGATAGGCTGCTAAGGCCGCCTGACTGTGTCCGGGCAATTCTATTTCTGGTATTACCTCAATGCCATAACCGGCCGCATAGGCAACCACCTCCACCAAGTCTTCTTTAGTGTAGAACCCACCGTAAAGGCTATCGCCGTGTGATCTGTAAGCAGCTACCTCGGCCAACTTTGGATAGGCATCCACGGCAATACGCCACCCTTGGTCTTCAGTTAAATGCCAGTGCAACACATTGAATTTATACAGGGCCATGATGTCCAATTGACGCTTGACCTCATCGACCGTGAAGAAATGACGACACACATCCATAAGTACGCCGCGGTGTGCAAAGACCGGCTCATCTGAAATTTCGCCCCAGGGCAAGGCAACCTCATTTCCCAACATGCCTAATTGACCCAAGGTACTCTGTGCACGATGGTCGCCCTCGGCGCCATGGAAAACCGTAATGCCATTTTCATCGGAAACGATACGATAGGCTTCATCATTTAAATTGGAGTCCAATTCAAACAAAGGTGCCTCCAACGTATTCCAAGCAGAACTGTCAAAATCATAGGAACGTACAGGCGGAATCAGGGCATCCACAGCTGCCCACTCTTTGCAAACTTGGCCATCGTTAAAATCGGACACAGACCTAGTGAAAAGGACCACAACCACACTAATGACCACTGCAAACACCCCCGTAATCCAGCGGCGTTTCTGTGTACTTCTTACTCCCATGTTCTCATATATTTGGCATCCACCATCTCATTGCGTTCCTGGGCGCGCAGCGCATAATTGAATCCGTTGTAGACGCTGTATCCGCCGTATTCACCTTGTACATTCATTGCTAAAAAGCCAACCTGCATGCCTTCCACGCCAGGATGTTTTTTCAATATTCGTTGTACGATGTCAAAGCAAGCTTCCTCTGGTGAAGCCCCACGTCGCATCGCTTCTACTACTGCAGAAGCACCAGCAGTTCTAATCATCGCTTCGCCCACTCCTGTGGCTGTTGCGCCGCCTACATCACCATCAATAAACAGCCCTGCACCAATGATGGGACTATCGCCTACACGACCTCTAATCTTATAGGCCATTCCAGACGTGGTGCACGCGCCCGCCATCCTTCCGCTGGCATCCAAGGCCAGCATGCCAATGGTATCGTGATTTTCGACGTTGACACCTGTTTTATATTCTGACTTTGTAAGCCACTCTTCATAGTCCTTCTGGACCTGCGGTAGCGGCACGGGGTAATCCACTTTTGAGAATCCGTTCTCTAATGCCCATTTCTGGGCACCTTCGCCCACCAACATGACGTGCGGTGTCTTGTCCATAACGGCACGAGCGACATCAATAGGGTGCTGAATATCCTCCAAGAAAGCCACGGATCCACATCGACTGTCATGATCCATGATACAGGCATCTAGAGTCACGTGTCCGTCGCGGTCTGGCCTTCCACCGAGCCCTACACTCCTGTTAGTTATATCACTTTCTGTAACCGCTACACCTTTTTGAACAGCATCTAAAGCATCTCCTCCTGCGCCTAATATTTCCCACGCCCCAGCATTAGCTTCCATACCATGTATCCAAGTACTGATGACAACAGGACTGTTCTTTTTTGGTAGAAGTGAGGAAGACGAATGTGGCTGAGCAGCGAGTGGTGAGAGGACGGTTCCGGCACCTAAGGCACCGAGGTTTTTCAGAAATTTTCTGCGAGACATGGGTTCTGTGTTTGCTTAAACTTACTGCTTATTTCCCTAATTTGGGAAGATGCGAAACACTCTGCTTATCACAGCTTTGCTTTTCGGCCTTACCACCACGGCCCAAGAAGCACAATGGACCTCTATCAATGACATTAATCCATTTATCGGAACCGGCGGCCACGGCCACACGCACCCCAGCGCGCAGGCGCCGTTTGGAATGATACAATTGGGCCCAAATACCCGCTACGAAGGGTGGGACGGCTGCAGCGGCTACCACTACACCGACAGTGCAATGTTTGGGTTTACCTGTACCCACCTCAGCGGAACTGGGGTCAGTGATTACGGTGATCTGTTGATACTCCCCTATTCTTCACCAACGAAGGAAGGAGATCATATTAAATTCTTCAAAGAAGACGAACATGCGCAGGCAGGATACTATGCTTGTATACTAGACGACGGAACCCGAATTGAAGCCACAGCTGGAGATCGTACGGGGATCTTAAGAATCCGGTTTGGTGAAGGCAGCGAGCCAGGGATTATGATTGATTTGAATTTCAGAGACCGAGTCTTAGAAAAATCGTTCAAAGCCACTGGTCTTGGAGAGTGGCAAGGAAGTAGAATTTCAGAAGGTTGGGCAAGAGAGCAGCATTTTTATTTTGGAATGGATATCACTGCAAGACCTGATACAGCAATAGAAATAAGTGATGGAGTGTACTGGATCCCGATGCCAGAAGGCGTAAAAGAAACTACTATTCGCCTCGGGATCAGCGGAACTTCAGAGAAGGGTGCATGGACAAATTATGTTTCAGAATTGACCAATAAAAACTTTGAAGAGGTATTTACTGAAACACAAGAGAAATGGGCTAAGGAATTGGCCAAAAGCACAGTGAAAAGTGCCTCTGCAGATGACCGGGCAATTTTTGCTACAGCTCTATACCATGCCTACTCTGTGCCCAATTTATGGAGCGATGTAGATGGCGCTTATCGCGGTGCAGACGGTAAAATCTATACCGATACCGTGAACCGCCATTATACCGTATATAGTCTCTGGGACACCTATAGAACAGCGCACCCCTTATATACCATTACCCAGCCTGAGCGCACCCAAGAATTCATCTACGGCATGCTCGACATGTACAAGCAGCGCGGTCGTTTGCCAATATGGGAATTGGCCGGCAATGAAACCGATTGTATGATAGGATACCATAGCGTGAGTGTGCTCGCCGATGCCATTGCCAAAGGCTACCATACCGATACTGCCCTGACCCTCGAAGCCATGCGTGCCACGGCTGAGATGGACGTGTTCGGATTGAGTGAATATCAGGAATCAGGGTTCTTGAGTATTGAGGACGAAAGTGAATCGGTCAGTAAAACTCTCGAATATGCGTATGACGATGCATGTATCGCATGGACGGCCGAGCGGTTAGGAAATCCTGGGATGATGAGTAAGTATAAGCAACGTGCTTCCGCTTACCGTTCGCTCATGGATCCTGAAAGCGGCTTTGTGCGCCCACGGACCAATGGAGATTTCTTATCGCCTTATGCCCCACAGGAGGTTAATAATCATTTTACCGAGGCAAACGCCTATCAATACAGCTTTTCCCCAGTTCATGATATAGAGGGTTGGATGGAAGTATTGACCAATTTTAGAGCGGCACGCGAAGGTTGGAATTCACTGCCGCGTAAAAAGCAAGCGATGGTCGTTAAAAGCAGGCACGATGTCCTTGAGGATTTGCTAGACGAGCTGTTTACCGCACCAAGTGAAACGACGGGCAGAGAGCAAGCTGATATCACAGGGCTGATCGGTCAATATGCACACGGTAATGAACCCTCACACCACATTGCCTACCTCTACAATGCCACCAATAATCCAGGCAAAACGAGCTATTGGGTCAATGAAATTCTGAACTCGCAATATCAAAATACCCCGGACGGATTGAGCGGCAATGAAGATTGTGGACAAATGAGTGCGTGGTATGTGATGGCCTCCATGGGACTCTATCCATTGGTGCCCGGTCAGCCACAATACCAACTGAGCACACCTAAATGGGACGCTATTCACCTTGAATTGGCCAGTGGAAAATCATTAGATATAGAAGCTAAAGGAACGGGGGCTTACCTATCAAGTTACAACCTGGGTGAAGACGTTATGACCCACAAACAGAAGCGCTACGTCACTCATCAAAAGCTGCTTAAAGGAGGTACTTGGGATGCGGAACGCGGTACAGATGAAACACTCTGGAAGACCACACAACGCTATAAAACGAACCTCAATAACCCTACGCCTCCTGCACCTATCATTCGTGTGAATAGAACTTTCTCTGGGGAAACACCGGTGGAAATTATACCCACGGGCAGCTATGATTTATGGCGCTACGACCGCTACGAAAACGTGAAATGGAAAAAGGACCGCAAGGGTCGAGAACGCATTGGCACAGCCTACGATAATGGTTTTGTTACGGCCATTACCCCGCATTACGGATACGGCAATCACATCGCAAAGGCGGTGTTCACGAAGAGAGACGACAACTACAGTGCCCGCTGGATACAAGGAACCCCAACCTCACAATACACTGCAGGGGGTGCAGGTGCGGCGGTCGACGGCATTCTGGGGGATACAGATTGGCGTAAAGGGCATTGGATTGGCATCCAAGGAGAAGATGCAATACTGGAAATAAGTTTAGAAAGACCAAAGGCGGTGAGAAGCATAAGTGTTGGCATCCTGAAGGACATACGCGCCTGGATTGCATTGCCAAAGGCACTTGAAATCAGTATCCGGTACGAAGGAAGTACACAATGGAAGACCATTGATATGATACTCATGGAGAATCCATTAGGTGAGGAAGAGGCCACAAGAAAGGAGGTCATTTTTGCCCATGATGCCCAGAGACCAGTACAGAAAGTACGTGTGAAATTTAGCAATGCTGGAAAACTGCAAGACTGGCACCCCGGTGCAGGGTACCCGAGTTACTTCTTTGTTGACGAAGTGAGGCTGGACTAATGAAACAAAGTGATCGTCATTGGTCCGTCTAATCTTCATAATGGGCTTTCGCACTAAGTACGATTACCGTTCGGCTTAATTCATCAATCTGGTAAATTAGTCTGTGCTTACGATTTATCCTTCTCGAAAACTTACCTGAAAGCTCGTGCTTCAACTTTTCAGTTTGGCCTGTTCCAGAGGAAGGATGAAGGAGTAATTCGTTCAATAATTGATCCATTTTGGTAAGAACAGCTCTATCGCCAGATTTGCGATGGAAGCGTATATCGTCTAAAGCATTTTTTGAAAACAGAAGTTTATATATCATAGACCCAGCAGTTCACTAATCTCTTTTGAACTGCTGATTTCTTGATATTCTCCATTTTCTATTTGAGCCAAACTATCCTTAAGTCGCTTCAACATGGCTACATTGAAATACATATCGTTAGGCGTAATAGGTGTCAAAGCATAAGCTTTGTCCTTACCACGCTGAACTATAATGTGCTCGCCATTATCTACGCGCTCGAAGTATTCTTTCTGATGTTGTCGAAATTCTCGACTACTAATAATCACCATAACAATTGTGTACCATTTTGGTACAAAACTATGAAAAATATATCAAAAACAGCAGTTGGGATTGTATGATCCAACCCGCTACTTACCTGATACGCTCCAACCAAAGAGCTTCTTATCAAGATACAGAGAGCAGCTAAAAGAGCTGTGAATTGGTGATAATTATATGTTGTGCACTATTTGAGCGCCGCTGGAATCTCACACACCGGAATAGGCAGCATTTTGTGCTTGTTTGCAGTGTTGAATTTTAGATAGATAGCCATGACTTCTGCTTCTCGGCCTGAGAAGTCTAAAACTGATTTACCCGCTTCTTGTTGGGCCATTGCCCATTCTAATTCTGGATAACTGGCACCCAATTGGTCTTCGTCCGTACGGTCATCGCCCCACAGACCGTCTGTAGGTTTGGCATCCAAGATGCTATCGACAACACCGAGATGACGCGCCAAAGCAAATACTTCTGTTTTCAATAGATCCGCAATGGGGCTTAGGTCTACCCCGCCATCGCCGTATTTGGTGTAAAAGCCTACGCCAAAATCTTCGACTTTATTGCCCGTACCGGCAACCAATAAACCGTTGGCTTGGCCATGGTAATAGAGCGTGGACATGCGTAGGCGCGCACGGGAGTTGGCCAGAGAGAGCTCATGGTCCGCGCCGTCTGGACTCATTGCAGCGACAAAGCGGTCGTATACAGGAGTTAAGTTTACCTGGGTGTGACGGGTGTTCGGGAAGTTAGATGCGAGCCATGCCCGGTGCTCTTGACCGCGCGAAGCTTGGTCGGGATGCTGGTGGATGGGCATTTCAAGGGTGAGTACTTCGAGGCCGGTGCGGGCACAGAGTGTGGAGGTGAGCGCAGAATCGATCCCGCCACTAACACCTACAACAAAACCCTTTACGCCAGCGTTCTCTGCATAGCTTTTCAACCAATTCGTAATATGATCTGCTGTTTCCTGTAATTTCATTGCCTAGCACTTAATTTTGACCCGATGAAAGGAGTTCACCAAATATACCTCTTCGCTGCAGCAGTTTTGATTGCTGCCTTCTACTTTATTCAACGTGAAGGCGGAAAGGAAGGTTCACTGTTTGAAGTGCGCAATGACGGTCAGGTAGATTGGCGGGTGCACGACTTCGGCGAGGTACTCTTTGGACGGGACAGCCTGCCTTGGGAGGAGATGAAAGAGGTGTATTGGCCTTTTGTGATGAATCAGCCGGAGCGATTCTTTTGGGCGAACGAGCGCAAAAATCAGGTACTGATTGACCATTACACGAACGTTCAAAATTTGTTTGACCAAAATAAAGTCACTGAAACCCTTGCTAATATTAGTGCCAATGCCAATGAGCTGTTGGGTGTTGCACTGCCGGATGAGTTGTTCTATTACATCAGCGGAATTGATCTAGAAAACCCATGTCTGTATTTCCCAGGCGGTCAGGATTCAGTCATTGCGTTTGTAGGATTGGACAATTTCTTGGGCGCGGGATACCCTGGATATAATGCCATCCCAGGATATCAGAGATTGTTGATGGAGCAGCGCCAATTGGGTGTAAGCTATGCCAATGCTTTGGTCGAAGGACGCATTTTGCAAAATTTCAATGACCCTTCTTTGCTGGGTCAGATGGTGTATCACGGCAAACGTCACCTGGCGGTTGAGGCTGTGATGGGTGATGTACCTGCACACGAGGTGTTGGGATACAGCTTAGAGGAATACAATTTCTTGGTCGAAAACGAACGACAAATTTGGGAAGTATTGGTGCGTGAAAAGCTACTATTTTCTACCGATATGATGGTACGCCAACGATTGGTGGAACCGGCTCCTTTTTCCAAAATGGGCACAGCTATGGATGCGGAGATTCCAGGCAGGGTGGCTCAATTTGTAGGGTACCGAATGATGCGCAGCTTTGCGACGAAATCGGAATTGGCCCTCGAAGAACTTTTAAAGATCCGCGATGCGCAACGAATTTTGCGTGACGCACAATACAAACCGTAATGGCAGTACAGAAAGAAAGCGAAATCAAGATCACCGTTGGATTGGATGAAAACCGCATCCCTGAAACAATTGTTTGGGACGCGTCCGACGGTGGGGTGACCAATGAAGAAGCCAAGGCACTCATGATGGGTGTTTGGGACGAAAAGACTTCGGAATGTCTACGCATAGATTTATGGACGAAAGACATGCTCATGGATGATATGAAGCGCATGTTCCACCAAACGTTTATATCCATGGCTGACGGTTACGAGCGTGCTACTGACGACAACGCATTGGCTGCCGATATGCGCGATTTCGCTCGCTACTTCGGTGAGAAATCAGGCATCATTGAGCCCGGAAAAGAGGGCTAGAAATTAAGCCCTCGTTTATTGTCCGTACATATCAGGGGTAATGCTCTGATGTACGGTGTCGATGTAACGCAATAATTCTTCGCGGCCGGTGCGACCTTCTGCCGAGGTCATGAATACCGGTGGCAATTCCTCCCACTGCATCAGCAGTTTCTTCTTGTAGCGCGCTATCTGTTTCATGAGCGCAGAGGAACCCAGTTTGTCAATCTTGGTGAAGACGATAGAAAAGGGAATGCCTTCCATACCACACCATTCCATAAATTCAAGGTCAATCTTTTGCGGATCGTGACGACAATCCACCAACACGAAGGTGTTGATGAGGTTCGGACGTTCTTTAATGTAGGTCGTGATCATGCGTTGGAAAACCGCTCGGTTCTTCTTTGACGTCTTTGCATAACCGTACCCAGGGAGATCGACCAAATACCAATCTTCATTGATCTCAAAGTGGTTGATGAGCTGAGTTTTCCCTGGTCGACCTGAGGTCTTGGCAAGGTCTTTTCGCTGCACCAACATATTGATCAGAGAGCTCTTCCCCACGTTCGATCTTCCGATAAACGCAAATTCATTTTTCGTCGGCTTTGGACACTCCTCAATGATTGCGGAGGACTTTACGAAATCGGCACTAGTAATCTTCATGGTTCTCAGTATTGGCGCAAAGTTAGGGCATTTTTCGGGTCCATTGCCGCCGAGGTTATGAACGATGTTATTCACATCTTGTTTTCACTCTTTCCCACTTCTTCCCACCGCTCTAAATAAGGGCTAAGGTACATTTTAGGAAAACAAGTGGGAAAAGTTATCCACAATGTGTACGTTTGTGGGAAATCGTGGGATGATAATTCTACTTTTGTAAGAAGAGCAATCAAAAGACATGTTAAACCTCATTGGAGTACACGAATGCAAGATGGATGCGAAGGGTCGCATCAGTCTTCCTGCTGCCTTGAAAAAGCAGTTGGCGCCGGCTATGGACGACGCTTTCGTACTCAAGAGAAGTGTTTTTAGCAAATGTCTTGAGTTGTACCCGATGCAAGAGTGGAATGAGGTCATGGGTAAGGTGAATACACTGAACCGCTTCGTGAAGAAGAACAACGATTTTATTCGATTATTTACTGCAGGAGTCAAATTGGTCGAGCTTGACGGCGCTACCCGTATAGGGATCAGCCCAGATTTAAAATCTTTCGCAAACCTCAGCCGGGAGGTAGTGCTCAGTGCACACAACGGCATTGTGGAGATTTGGGACAAGCAGGCTTATGAAGATGCAGTTAATGTAGATGGTGATGACTTTGGATTGCTCGCTGAAGAAGTAATGGGCGGCATAAATCCAAGTCAGAATGAGCTATCATGATCCAGTCCTCTTAGCGGAATGCCTTGAAGGCCTCAACATCGATCCAACAGGGTCATACGTTGACGTGACCTTTGGCGGCGGTGGTCACAGCAAAGCCATTTTGGAAAAGCTG
>CBFHHP010000019.1:0-9314 GCA_965655745.1 uncultured Schleiferiaceae bacterium | reverse complement strand
TTTATCGCAGCCAATTTCCGATACATCAAAAATCACCTGCGCCTGCATGGTGCAAGACAGGTGGACGGTATCCTAGGGGATCTAGGCGTGTCTTCACACCAGTTCGATATTGGCGTGCGTGGATTCTCCATTCGTTTCGACGGACCATTAGACATGCGCATGAACCCAAGCAGTGGAATTAGCGCTGCAGAAGTATTGAAAACCTACGAGGAACAAGCGCTCTACGATCTCTTTAGAAAGCACACGGACATCAAAGGATTACGCTCCCTAATCAACGCATTGCTTATGGCACGTGCGACGAAGCCGTTAACTACGACCGCAGAACTGCGTGAGTTGTGTGAGCCGTTGGCGCCACGCGGGCAGTGGCACAAATACGTGGCGCAAGTATTCCAGGGACTTCGTATGGAGGTCAATAGTGAGCTCGAGGTATTGGAGGACATGCTCTACGGAGCTATAGATGTGCTCAAGCCAGGTGGCCGATTGGTCATCATGTCGTACCACAGCCTTGAGGATAGAATGGTGAAAAATTTCATCCGTGAAGGAAAAGCATCCGGTCAAACCGATAGCGATTTCTATGGGGTGAAACATGTGCCTTTAAAGGCAATAACGCGCAAGCCTGTGGTGGCGAGCGCAGAAGAAAATGCAAGAAATCCGCGCGCAACAAGCGCCAAGCTTCGCGTGGCGGAACGAACAGAAACAGATTGGAATAGAGGTGAGTAAGGTGAAAGATTTTTTCGGTAGCCTTGGTGCGCGTCTAAGAATTACAGACGAAGCCATCATCAAATTCCTGCCCTTCGCCGGCTGGCTGAGCCTCTTGGCACTGATCAGCATTTACACTAGTCACAGCGCGGACAAGAAGGTGCATTTGATAGACAACCTCAGCAAAGAGCGTCAAACCTTAGAAGCTGAGCATACGGAAACGAAAGAACGATTGACCAAGCTTTCCTTGGAGAGCAGGGTTATTCGCAAGGCCGAAGAATTAGGACTACAACAGCCACAGGTTCGGCCGGAGAAAATTGTGATAAAAGAGTGAGTACAGAGATCAAAAAAATAAAAAGCCGTGTGGCTTGGGCAAGCGGAGGAATCTACCTCATGCTCGCTATTGTTTTGGTACGTCTGTACTGGGTAAGCTTGGTACAAGGTCCAGAGCTTCGCGCCAAGAGCCAAGAGCGCCTTATTGAGCGACACACCATTGAAGCGAAGCGCGGAGATATTTACTCAGCAGACGGCATGACACTGGCAACCACCAAGCCAGTGTATAAAGTGCACTTCGACGCAGTCACGGTGGATGCTGAAATTTTTGCGAATGAAGTAGATGAATTGGGGGCAAAATTGGCCACTATTAATTCAAAATACAGTGCTTCAGGCTGGGCGGCATATTTGAGAGAACAACGTGAGAAAAAGCGTAGATACATCCCGCTGGCGAGCAAACTGAATTTTAGTGAACTACAACGAATGCGCCAGTACCCAATCTTAAAAAGAGGCGCCAATAAAGGCGGGATAATCATTGAAGAAGACCTACAGCGCATACAGATGGCGACCAATATTAAAATGCGAACAATCGGTTATGATCTCGAAGGAGCAAGTGCCGGCTTGGAAGGCTATTACAGCGAATACTTGAAGGGCAAACCTGGAAGTCGATTGAAGCAAAAGATTGCAGGCGGCGATTGGAAACCGATAGATGATCCTGAAGCCGTTGAGCCAGTAGATGGTTTTGATGTTTACACCACAATTGATACGCGCATTCAAGACGTTGCGCAACAAAGTCTACTTACACAACTGAAAAAATACAGAGCAGACCACGGCTGCGCCGTTGTTATGGAAGTAGCCACGGGTAAGATTGTGGCGATGGCAAACCTAGGCCGCAATGAGGACAGCACCTACTCTGAGCTCAGAAACTACGCCGTTTGGGAGGCTACAGAACCGGGATCGACGATGAAACTACTTTCAACGATGGCACTTCTTGAAACCGGTAAGGTTGATACCAATGCTCGTGTGGATACTGAGAATGGTGTGATTAAAGTATACGACCGCAAGGTACGCGATTCACGCCGTGGCGGATATGGAGAAATCAGCCTTCGCCGTGCCTTTGAGGTGAGCTCGAATACAGGAATCGTAAAACTCGTCAATGAAAACTTTGAAGACAATCCAGGGGACTTTATTGATTTCATGTACTCGCGCAAATTCAACGAGAAGACAGGCGTAAGTATCAAAGGTGAATCTGCACCTACTATCCCAAAACCAAGCGATCATAACTGGTCGGGAGTAACCCTGCCGTGGGTGGCGTATGGCTACTCTATCGCCTTTACACCATTACAGCTTTTGACCATGTATAATGCTGTTGCGAATGACGGTGTCATGGTTCAGCCCCAGGTGGTGGACCGCATTATGGATCACGGCCGCACCGTCGAGCAGTTCGAAACGAAGGTGCTCAACCCAGCCATTTGCTCGAAAGAGACGAACGACAAGCTTAAAGCACTGCTAGAAGGGGTTGTTGAGAACGGTACTGCGACTAATATGAAGAGCAGCAAGATGAAATTGGCGGGTAAAACCGGAACGTGTCAGCTCAACTACTGGGTCGAAGGTTCGCAGGATTACCAAAGTTCTTTTGCGGGCTACTTCCCAGCTGAGAACCCGAAATATTCTTGTGTTGTGGTGGTGAGCAAACCAGTAAAACAGCTCGGTTATTACGGAAACATTGTTGCTGGCCCAGTTTTCAAAGCTATTGCTGATGAGGTGTACAGCCAGATGCCACAGGAGGCAAAGGTGGTCGATGCGAAGCTGCTCGCAATGAATGAAGTTCCTACTACTGGGTCGATTCCAAGATTAGACGAAGCCTTTCAGAAAAACTTCGTTCCAAACTTTAAGGGGTTAGATGCCCGTGAAGTGCTGCTGGCTTTAGGCCCACACAATATCAAAGTAAATATGGAGGGGACTGGTCATGTAATAAGCCAAAGTCCTGCCGTAGGTACACCACTGAATACCATAACCGAAATCAAATTGACCTTGCGATGAAATTACTGAAAGACCTCATTTACGGCGTCCGTCTCAAGGAAGTCATCGGAAGCACGCAGATTGCCATTGAGAGCATTTGTTACGACAGCAGAAAGGCGGCAAAGAATTCATTGTTCGTCGCTGTACCCGGTACACAAGTAGACGGCCATCTTTTCATTGACAAGGCGGTTGAGCTTGGTGCTATCGCAATTATCTGTGAGCGACTGCCGGAGCGCATTATAGAAGGGGTCAACTACATTCAAACTACCGACAGCGCCTTCGCATTAAGCGCTGTTGCAGCCAACTGGTACGACAACCCGTCAAAGGACATGAAGGTTATTGGTGTCACTGGAACCAACGGTAAAACAACCATCAGCACGCTGCTATTCAACCTGTTCTCGCAGATTGAGGGCGAGCTGTGTGGCTTGCTAAGCACGATAGATGTGAAAATTGGACGCGAGTCTATTCCTGCGACACACACTACACCGGATGCCATTGCGGTGCAACAGCACATGCGCACCATGCTAGATGCAGGCGTAAAATTTTGCTTCATGGAGGTGAGTTCACACGCCTTGGTACAGCACCGTGTTGCACACGTAGATTACGACATCGCCATCTTCACCAATATCACCCGAGACCATTTGGACTATCACGGTGATATGAACAGTTACATCAAGGCGAAGAAGATGCTCTTTGACGGACTAAAGCCAGAAGCCGTCGCGATATACAACGACGATGTCAAGCACGGCATTACGATGGTGCAAGACACAAAAGCGACGAAGCGCGCCTACTCCCTTCAATTTCCAAGCGACTACAAAGCGAAAATTCTCGAGCGCCAATTCGACGGTATGCTACTGACCATCAATGAGCAAGAATGTTGGACGCGCATCATGGGAGATTTCAACGCTTACAATCTATGTGCAGCCTATGCCACCGCTTTTGAACTTGGTAAGGATTCGTTGCAAATACTAACCACGCTAAGCCTACTCTCACCGGTAGAAGGAAGATTTCAAACGATCCAAGGTAAGGGCATCACAGCCATCGTGGATTACGCCCACACCCCTGATGCGCTTCAAAATGTATTGAGCACCATTGACACTATCAACGAGGGCCAAGGTAAGGTCATCACGGTGGTAGGATGTGGCGGAAATAGAGATAAGGGCAAGCGCCCTCAGATGGCGACCATTGCCGCACAAAATAGCGATACGGTCATCCTGACCTCAGACAATCCTAGGGACGAAGATCCCAACGACATCATTGCAGAAATGTCCGCTGGATTGAGTCCAGACCTTAAAAGCCGAAGCTTGGAGATCGTTGATCGTAAGCAGGCCATCAAATCGGCCGTAATGATGGCACAACAAGGCGATATCGTGCTCATTGCTGGAAAAGGCCACGAGAAATATCAAGAGATCAAAGGTGAACGTCTCGCTTTTGATGACGTACAAGAAGTAACACACCTATTAAACTCATAAGATGCTGTATTACCTATTTGACTTCCTAGACCAAACCTACGATCTACCGGGTGCCGGGGTGTTTCAGTACATCACCTTCCGTGCGGCTATGGCCGTTATCACGTCACTCCTTATTGGAATGGTATTCGGTAAACGATTAATCGACCGCCTTCACGTCATGCAAGTGGGTGAAACAGTGCGCGACTTAGGTCTTGAAGGCCAAAAGGAGAAGGCAGGCACACCAACGATGGGCGGTACCATCATCCTGTTATCCATTATAGTACCGACACTGTTGTGGGCAAAATTGGACAACATTTACATCATCCTAATGCTCATCAGTACCCTATGGATGGGCGCTATCGGATTTGTAGACGACTACATCAAGGTCTTCAAGAAAGACAAGAAAGGACTGCGCGGAATCTTCAAGGTCATTGGCCAAGTCGGTTTGGGCATCATCGTTGGTGCTACGCTCTATTTCCACCCAGAGGTGACCATCAAGGAGCAATTGCCCGTGGTTCAAACGGAACAATTCGAGGCTGCTTCAGGCCCTTCGTATGGCGATGCACACAAGAGCACAAAGACGACCATTCCCTTCTTTAAAGACAACGAATTCGACTACGCTTATTTCACGAATTGGATGGGCGACGCTGGAAAACCATTGACAGCAGTGGTCTACATTCTCGCTGTAATATTCATCGTGACGGCGGTATCAAACGGCGCCAACCTTACAGACGGATTGGACGGGCTAGCCACGGGAACCTCAGCCATAGCCATGACCGCCTTGCTGGTTTTGGCCTACGTGAGCGGCTCCATCATTTTCGCGAGCTACCTGAACATCATGTATATCCCAAACACGGGTGAGCTAGTAATCTTCGCTGCAGCCTTTATTGGAGCAGCCATCGGCTTCCTTTGGTACAACAGCTTTCCCGCACAAGTATTTATGGGAGATACCGGATCATTGGCCATAGGTGCCATCATCGCAGTATTGGCCTTGGCTGTACGCAAAGAGTTTTTGCTTCCGATTATCGCTGGGGTATTCCTCGCAGAGAACCTGAGCGTCATCATTCAGGTGAGCTACTTCAAATACACCAAGAAAAAATACGGTGAAGGACGCCGCGTCTTCTTGATGAGTCCGCTCCACCACCACTACCAGAAAAAAGGATACCCGGAGACCAAAATTGTAACCAGATTCTGGATCGTAGGCATCATGCTCGCGGTAGCCGCAATCGCCACTTTGAAACTGAGATAACAGGTGAAAACACCGTACAGTCATATCGCCATTTTAGGTGCCGGAGAAAGCGGCATCGGTGCAGCGCAGCTTGCTTCTAAGCTAGGCGTTCAGGTATTCTTGAGTGAATACGGAACCTTGAGCGCCGAAGACAAAGGCAAGCTAGATAGCTGGGGCGTGCGCTATGAAGAAGGCGGACATACGGAAGCCGAAATTTTAAAAGCCGAGGCGATTATCAAGAGTCCAGGGATTCCTCACAAGGCCTCTATCGTTCAAAAGGTGAAAGACATTGGACTGCCGCTTATGGGCGAAGTGGATTGGGCATCGAGGCACACTAATGCAACCATTGTTGCAGTGACAGGGTCAAATGGAAAGACCACTACAGCCACACTCTGCCACCACATCATTTCCCATGAAAAAGACGCTGTACTCGCTGGCAACATCGGTCTGAGTCTTGGCCGCGCTTTGGCCGAAAGAATAGAAGCCGGATTGGGCGATCCAGAAGTGGTCGTCCTAGAGGTCAGTAGTTTCCAGCTGGACGATGCACATCTTTTTGAACCGCACATCAGCATCTTAACGAACATCACGCCGGACCATTTAGACCGGTACAATTACGACCTCGCTACCTATGCGAGAAGCAAATTTCAGTTGCTGGATTTCACCCGAGATGGTGGTCATTTTATCTACTGCGACGACGACCCTATTAGCAAGGAATTCTTGCAAGAATGGCAATCAAAAAAAGAACTAAAACCACAGGTATTGGCCGTTGGGATCGACACTCCAGCAGGACCACACAGAGTGGCAAGCTATACGAATAAGAAAATCACAATTACACTAAACAACGAAGCTATGACAATCGAAGAATTGGCCGTACAAGGCAAACACAACACCTACAACGGAATGGCAGCTGGGCTAAGTGCTCATTTGCTGAAAATTAGAAAGGAAACTATCCGTACAAAACTAACATCATTTGATTCCCTGGAACACCGTTTAGAAAACGTGTTGAATATCAGCGGAGTGGAGTACATCAATGATAGCAAAGCGACCAATGTTAATGCTACTTACTATGCTTTAGAATGCCAAAACAAACCTGTGGTATGGATAGTCGGTGGTGTAGACAAGGGCAACGATTACAACGAGCTACTGTCCCTCGTTCAAAACAAAGTGAAAGCCATTGTCGCACTAGGGACAGACAATTCAAAAATCATTGAAGCCTTTGAAGGCATCTGTGAAATCGTAGAAACCGATTCCATGAAGTCCGCCGTTCGCAAAGCAGCTCGATTGGCCTCCAAAGGCGATGCCGTATTGCTAAGCCCGTGTTGTGCGTCATTTGATCTCTTTGAGAACTACGAGGATCGCGGAAACCAATTCAAAGACCAGGTACGTAACCTATAATCGCCCGAGGTGGATACGGTTCGTAAATACCTGAAGGGAGACCTCCTCACCTGGGGGCTCATCCTCCTGCTGATGCTCATCAGCTTCTTGCCTACCTACAGTGCGAGCAGCTCGTTGGCGCATAAATTCCGTGGGGGAAATACCTTTAGCTTCCTGACCAGACACCTCCTACACCTCGGTATTGGCGGCATTTTTATGTACGGCGTTCACCGATTGAATTTCAGACTCATTGGTAAACTTTCCCAACTCTTGATGCCGGTAGCATTAATACTGCTCGTCATCACCCTTCTTCAAGGTCAAGAAATGGGCGGAGCCAATGCCTCTCGCTGGGTACGTATCCCTGTTATTGGAATGAGCTTTCAATCCTCAGCCTTTGCTTCGTTAGCGCTGTTGGTCTGGCTCGCAAAATGGTTCTCGAAACCCAGGGACATCTCAGAATTCAAAGACATAAAATGGCCGCTAATCATGATAGGCAGCACCCTCGCGCTTATCCTACCGGCCGATTTCTCCACCACCGCTATCATCTTCTCCATGTCGTTCCTTATGATGGTTGTTGCTGGGGTGCCTTGGAAACACTTGTGGAAGATAGTTGCAGCAGGTGTCACAGCCCTTGGGCTCTTCATCCTCATTGTCATGGCCTTCCCTAACATTAGTAACCGTGTAGCTACATGGAAAGCGCGCATAGTGAATTTTGTAGATGCTAGCGACGAAGACGGGACTTACCAAACAGAGCAGGCTAAAATGGCCATCGCCGAAGGTGAGGTTTTTGGCAAGGGACCTGGAAAAAGCATTCAGAAGAACTTCCTTCCGCAGTCCAATTCTGATTTTGTCTTCGCAGTCATCACCGAAGAATATGGCCTAGTTGGCGCCACACTACTCATTCTCTTTTACGGAGGACTCTTCCGACGATTTGTCAAGATCGCACGGCGGGCACACACCAAATTTGGCACCCTGCTTGTCCTTGCGGCCTCCTCAGGAATTGTCCTGCAAACCATTGTGAATATGGGTGTAGCCACCAGCCTCTTTCCAGTAACCGGGCAAACGCTCCCCTTCCTCAGCGCAGGAGGCTCCTCCGTCTGGATGACCTGTATTGCCCTTGGTATCATTCTCTCTGTGAGCCATACCGATGTCGAGCGTATCGTAGGTACAAGCCCACAAGAGGAAGAGGAAAACGAGGATCCAATGATGTCCAACGATAACCCCCTGGCCCATGAGTAAGACCTTCATCATTAGCGGCGGTGGAACCGGCGGACACATTTTCCCAGCGGTGAGCATTGCCACCGAACTTAAAAAGCGCCACCCCGGAGCCAAGATCCACTTTGTCGGGGCTTTGGGCAAGATGGAAATGACCAAAGTGCCTGCCGCAGGTTTTGAAATAACCGGCGTCCCCATCGCGGGAATTAACCGTAAAAGACCATGGAAGAGCTGGAACGTACCGTTCAAATTGCTCGTTGCATTGAGCCGTTGTCGCACCTTGCTTAAAACGATGAAGCCCGATGCTGTCATTGGTACCGGCGGCTATGCCAGCGGCCCCGTGCTCTTGATGGCGCAACGCATGGGCATCCCAACTGTCGTTCAGGAGCAAAATAGTTACGCTGGTATTACCAACATCAGATTGGGCAAAAAGGCGAAATACATCTGTACCGCCTACGAAAATGCTGCTAGATTCTTCCCCACAGACCGTGTACGCCTCACTGGAAATCCAATCCGAGAGGTGTTTACGCGCGAGCTCCCGGACCAGGGAGCGAGTAAATCGACCATGGGTTTTGATGGGGGCAAAAAGCTCCTGCTCGTCCTCGGCGGCAGCCTAGGAGCTCGCGCCATCAACAGACAGATGGCCAAAAGTTTGGCGGACATTAAAGCGCAAGGCTGGCAAGTGATGTGGCAGTGCGGAAAATTATACGAAAAAGAATACCAAGGCATGACGGGTGATGGCACCAAGGTGCAGGCCTTTATAGAAGATATGTCGGTGGCCTATGCCGCGGCAGATGCCATTGTAAGCCGCGCCGGCGCGGGAACATTGAGCGAGCTTTGTCTGATCGGCAAGCCGGCGCTCCTTATCCCCTCTCCTAATGTCGCCGAAGACCACCAGACCCATAATGCTCGAGCGCTAAGTGAAAAGGGCGCAGCCATTTTAGTGAGTGAAAAAGACATGGAGGAGCGGTTCTTGGAGGAATTGGCTTCCATGCAAACGAAAGAAATCGCTGAAAAAATGAGTGCTGCCATTAAGAGGTTGGCGCTTCCAA
>CBFHHP010000018.1:31002-32730 GCA_965655745.1 uncultured Schleiferiaceae bacterium | reverse complement strand
GCAATACACGCTCCGGTAAGCACGCTTAATGAGGTAGATGCGTGTCCAGCCCCGAAGAAATCGTAGGGACTTTCATCCCGCTTTAAGAACCCACTTATTCCGTCTTTGGTGCGTTGAGTACCTAAGGCTTCCATACGTCCTGTAAGGGCCTTATGGACATAACCTTGGTGGCCGACATCCCAAATGAGCAAGTCTTCAGGAGTGTTTAATAGGTAATGCAATGCCACCGTTAATTCCGCCACAGCAAGGGAAGATTCTAAGTGAGGTATCTTATCCGATACACGTGCTACGATCTCTTCTTTGAGTTCGTTGGTGAAGGTGGTTAAGTCGACAGGTTCTATGTTGCGCAAGCGCTCAATCATTGGATAAAATTAGCGCAAAAAATCGGGTGAAAAATAAAAATTCCAGCGGCGCACAGCGCCGCTGGAATTGTAGTTTAATCTTGAGCTTAGGTTGGATATTTTTACGCTATTAATCTCGCAAAGAAGCGCTGCATTCTTTCAAACAAGAAGTACATCACTGGTACAATCACGAGTGTTAAGAAAGTTGCGAAAGTCAGACCAAAGATGACCGTCCATGACATTGGTCCCCAGAACACGACGTTATCACCTCCAAAGAAGATGTTCGGATCGTTCTCGCTGAAGAGGGTGTAGAAGTTGATGTTCATACCGGTAGCCAGTGGGATCAAACCAAGGATGGTTGTGATGGCCGTCAACAGTACTGGACGTAAACGCGTACGGCCCGCCTCAACGATTACCTCGATAAGCTCAGGATTGGCGAGCTTGTCGCTTTCCTCCATTCCTAACGCTTCCTTTTTACGTGCGGTCAACTGCTTGATGAAATCGATCAAAACGATGGCATTGTTTACCACAATACCCGCAAGTGAAATGATACCAATCATCGTCATCATGATGACAAACTCCATGCGGAAGATGACCAAACCAAGGAATACACCAATGAGTGAGAAGACTACGGTCACAAGGATGATGAATGGTGTTGAAGCAGAGTTGAATTGGCTCACAAGGATGAGGAAAATCAAGAATACTGCGATGAGTAGGGCACCAGAAAGAAAGCTTAATTCCTTCGCCTGCTCCTCTTGCTCACCCGTAAAGTCTACCTTAATTCCACGCGGCAATTCATAATTGTTCATCACCTCTTTGATTGCGTTTACCACTTCGGTTGGATTGGCACCTTCGAGCACATTGGATTGCACGGAGATCACGCGCTTGAGATCAATACGCTTCACCGAAGAGAAGGTCGAAGTTTTCTTCGCCTTTGCTACTGCGGAGATAGGCACCTGTTTAATGCGGCCGGTTGCTTGGTCGCGGAAGGTGATTTTTTGGTTCATCAAATCTTCCACATTGTAGCGGTACTCGTCCGTCATACGAACGTTGATTGGATAATCGTCCTCACCGTCTTTGAATCGGCTTACTTCTTTACCGAAAAGTGCCGTTCGCATCGCATCACCAATCTGTGCAGAGCTCAAGCCCAGCGCACGCGCTTTGATACGGTCTACTTCGATCGGCATTTCCGGCTTACCCGTTTCAACATCGAGCTTCAACTCCTCGATACCAGCAATACCCTTGGAGTTAATGAACGTACGAATCTCATCGGCCGTTTGGACCAATTCAAAGTAGTCGTCCCCTGCAATCTCAATGTTCACTGGAGGACCTGTTGGCGGCCCATTGCTATCCTTCGCTACACTTACAACTACACCCGGGTAGTTGC
>CBFHHP010000018.1:0-30904 GCA_965655745.1 uncultured Schleiferiaceae bacterium | reverse complement strand
GCACCTAATACTATAGCTGCAAGCGAAATCATGTTTAATCTTTTCTTGTTCAATGGCGCTTCCTCAACTTTCATCAGCGCTGAAGTAAGTCCAGGGTTGATGACTAAGGCAACGAATAGCGAAGAAGAGAGTACGGTGATCAATGTCAGCGGCAAATACTTCATGAATTCACCGAAGAGACCTGGCCAGAAGGCCAGTGGCAGGAAGGCTGCCAATGTAGTTGCTGTAGAAGCAATGATCGGTAAGGCTACCTCTCCGGCACCCAGTTTCGCTGCTTCGATGCGCGAATATCCTTCGTCCATGAATCGGTAGATGTTCTCAACGACTACAATACCATTATCTACCAGCATACCCAACGCCAACACGAGGGCAAAGAGCACGATTGTATTCAATGTGATGCCCATCGCGTTCAGAATGACGAAGCTCATGAGCATAGACATTGGAATAGCAATACCCACGAAAAGTGCATTGCGCAATCCAAGGAAGAACATCAATACCAATACAACCAAAAGCATCCCGAAGATGATAGAGTTTTCAAGATCTGCTACCTGTGTTTTGGTTTGCTCAGACGTGTCATTAGTCACCGAAATACTCAAGTTGTCTGGGAAGTATTCGTCCTTCGCTTCCTCTAAGAGGTTGGCGATTTTTTCACTTACGATAATCTGGTTTTCACCCGAGCGCTTGAATACATCAAGCATGACTACTGAAGCACCGTACTGACGTGCGTAGGACTCGCGCTCTACCTCATCAAATTCGATAGTAGCAACATCTGCGAGGCGTACAAGCTGCATCTTCTCGCTCTTGATAATGACATTGCGCAACTCGTCAAGCTCACGAATCTCACCAACCACGCGAACATTGCGGCGGTAACCGTCGACCAAAAGGTTACCCCCTGAAATGGTCATGTTCTCGTTTTGAATGGCTCCGGCGATATCGCGGAAGCTCAGCTCTAGGCTCTCTAACTTTTTAGTATCCACCAAGACACGCACTTCCTTGTCGTCGATACCGCGGATATCTACTTTAGAAATTTCGGTCAGATCTTCAATGCGCTCCTCGAGGTATTCGCCATAGTCCTTGAGTTGGTCAAGGGAAAATTCTCCTGACATATTGATGTTCATAATCGGCATCAATTCCGAGAAGTTCAGCTCAAATACATTTGGATCTGCCGGCAAATCTGTAGGGAAGTCTGGCTGGCCCATGGCCGCATCTACCTTGTCTTTCACCTTTCTAAGGGCATCCTCGGGAGTGACGTCAAAGTTGAATTTAACTTGGATAGTTGAGTAGCCCTCTACCGAAGTAGAATTGATCTCATCAACGCCAGAGATACCGTTAATTTCCTTTTCCAAAGGACGGGAAATCAACTTCTCAATATCCACCGGAGAGTTTCCAGGGTAAGGCGTGCCGACGTAGATTTCTGGCGTCACAATTTCAGGGAATGCCTCAGAAGGCATAGAGGTGTAGCTAAAGATACCAGCCGCGAAAATGATTACGGTTAGTACGTACACCGTCATTCGGTTCTTCACCGAAAAGGTGGAGGGTCCGAACTGCTTGATTAAACTCTTTTTCTCTTCCATGTTGTTTGGATGGATTTAGGGATTAACCCAATACTACTTCTTGACCTGTACGAACGCTACGCGATCCTTTTTCTACCACAAGCATTCCTGCCTCTAGGCCTGAAACGATTTCCGTTTGATCGTCAAATGTCAGACCTGTAGTTACCCACGTTTTCACGACCTGGTAACGGTCTGTTCCTTCAATATTTTTCAAAGTGTAGATGAAGTCATTGCCTTCGACATCCTGTTGCACTAGGCTCGCTGGAACGGTCAACGCTTCGTCGTTTCTGTAATCCTGAAGTGCAACATGAACCATCTGGTTTGGCTTCACACCGTTCGCCTCAGGTAAGCTTACATTGATGGAGAATGTGCGGTTGCCTTCTTGAATGAATTGGCCCACCTGTAGTACCTCAGCGGCCACTTCGTAGTCCATAGAAGTAAAGGCTACACTCGCAGGAGTTCCTACGTGCACGCGATTCGCGTAGCTTTCAGGAACATCGGCTTTTACATATACCCCCGATGTATTCACCAAACGAATGGCCGGCATCTGTGGACCCGCCAACTGACCTTCTTTTGCGAAGATGTTGTCGATAGACCCAGCAAAAGGCGCACGAATTTCGCTCAGCTCAATCTGCTCTCTTAAGGTTTTCACCTTCTGCACCAAACCGTCATAGTTGTTCTTGGCTTGCAAATATTGAATTTCGGATCCAATCTGCTGGTCCATCCAAAGGCGTTGCTGTTTTTCAAATACCGTCTTGGCCAATTCCAATCCAGTCTGCAACTCTGCCAACGAAGACATCATGATATCTGTATCTAGAGACAATAGCAATTGGCCCTTCCTCACAGACTGACCGTTCTTCACGTAAATCTTCTTTACAGTACCGCTGGCTGTCGTGTATAAATTGATGCTCTTATCTGCCTCAACCATACCGAAGACGTCGAAGTAGTGCAAGAACATACTTGGCTCTACCGACTTCGAAGTCACTACGTCGTATACTTTGTTAGTATCGAGTGCGGCCAATTGAAGCTCAACTTCAGAAATAAGCGCGCTGATGCTATCGCGTGAAGAAACCAATGCCTCCTTCTTTGCTTTTAGCTCATCCATGGTGCCCATCTCCTCTGGCGCCCCACATGCTACAAGTGCAATACTGCTTAAAATGAATACTACTTTTTTCATGTCCTGTTCTTATTTCTGTGTTTGTTTAGTCATCAAATATTCCAGTTCGGACTTCTTGTCCAAGGCATTCTGAGCAGCCATAAATTTGGCCTGCAAAGCCTCTTGGTATTGCGCTTCACTCTGGGTCAATTCCATCGAAGATGTCATTCCCTCTTTGTATTCCAACCTTCTCTGATCACGAATACGCTTCGCAAGTGCTGCGCTTTCTTTCTGAGCGAGGTAATCTGCAATTCCTTGGTGGAAGTCGTTGACCAACGCTGCATGCTGCATCACCAATCCATTTTCCATTTGCTGCAATCCAATCTTTGCTTGATCGCGCTGAATTTTAGCTTCCTGCACCTTGGCGCGTCCATTGCCCGAAGTGAATAATGGAATGCTGATGTTTCCGGCCACCAAGCTGCTCGGTATATCTACCGCGTTGTCACCGAAAATGTTGGCCTCGCCGCTCATGTATTGGATGTTGTTCTGGTAGCTCACACCTATAGACGGTAGGTACCCCAATTTCTGATTGAGTAATTGAAGCTCTGCACCCTCCACCTGGTTTTCCATACCCAGGTAGTCAACGGTTTTCGTCGGGTCAAAAGCGATATCAGCCATGGCAGACGCTGCTGCGGCATCAACCACCAATGCATCCATCTGGTCTGCCAACAGAATATTTTGTTGCACCGGGAATCCCATCTGTAGCTTTAGAAGCATCTTCGCGACTTTCGCTTGACCTTCCGAATAGCGAACAGCATTCTTGATGTTGTTGTAGTTGAGCATCATCTGATCAGCATCCGCTTTAGACACTAAACCCGCCTCGTTCATTTTTTGCATTTCAAATGCGAGATCTTGCAAATAGCCTTCGTTCGCCTTCAATACGCCAATGCTCTCCTCGCTCAACAACGCCAGATGGTAGGCCTTCGCCACTTCTCTTTTCAGTTCGGCTTTGCTCTGCTCCATACCGATAGAAGCACCGTCTTTAAGCACTTTTGCTGCCATTAGTCCAACGACATAAGATCCGTCGAAAATCAACTGGTTCACTGCTAAACCGGCCTGTGCTTGGTAGTCCGTTCCGAATACCAACTCGTCCAAAATACCATCACCGTTAAAATCTGTCACCAAAGCACCAAGCTCGACATTGTAGATGTATTGTCCACTGGCCGATGCCTGAGGCAAACCGTAAGCGAGGTTCTGACGGTAAATTTGTTTGGCACGCTCTATCTCAAGCTTGGCAATCTGTACACCGTAGGCATGGTCAAGCGCATACTCCTGGGCCAAAGCCAAGGTGAATTTCTCTTGAGCACTTACGCTGCTAGACAAGCACAAAGACAGAAAGAGCAATCCTAGTTTTCTCATTCTTCGTTGTTTATTATTTGATTTAAATATTGAATTCCTTTGTCGGAGGCTATCCCTCTGATGTGGTACCTGAGGCTTGTTTGACGCAACTCGTCAAGGTTCGCTGGACGCTCCGCTATGTTGTTTTCGTGGGTCGCCAAAATGTGTCCGTAATACAGGATAGTGATGTGGTCTACCGCAATGTCTTGTCGGTACAAGCCTTCTTCGATTCCCTTTTTCAGGTTGTCTTGCGTGATCTTAAATACCACTTCTTCACGCTTTTTTTTCAATCTCGGGGCCAATTCCGGATAGTACTGCTCCAGCTGTCCTATCAATCGGTCCTCATCGCCACGCATGTGCTTCTCAGCAAAGCGCTCAATAGCAAAGAGGTCATCAATAGCATTGCCCCCGTTTTTCTCGAGAACTTCATACAAGACGCCTTCCATGCTTTGGGCAAAAAAGCTGAACGATTGAAAGAGAAAATCGGGTTTGTTCGACACGAATTTGTAGAGCGTCTTTTTAGAAATTCCACAGGCATTGGAAATTTGTTCCATAGTAACTGCCTTGATTCCAAACTTTTTAAAAAGCTCGAATCCAGTGGTAAAAATTTTTTCAGCGTCTGCAGTAATACTCATTCGTCGTTAGGGTAAGTACGGAGGCCGTTTCACTTCATGCCGGAAACGAAATATCCATAAATCGTTTCCTGGGTTTCCCCTTGTAACAATTTTTGTGCCATAGTGTTGAGTAAGTATTGATTTTTACAGAAAAATCGTATTTTAAATGAGCTACTTGATGCATATTTGTAGCAAACAACACGAATAATGAGCATTTCGAAAATCTTACAAGAGCCGACATTAGGCAGTGTCATTACAGTTAAAGGATGGGTACGTAGTTTCCGAAGCAACCGGTTTATCGCCCTTAACGACGGGTCTGCATTGGCCAATCTGCAATGTGTGGTAGACTTCGAGAATGAAGACGAAAACCAGTTAAAGCGCATCACCACTGGTGCTTGTTTGGCAATAACGGGGGAACTTGTAGAGAGCCAAGGAAAAGGTCAAAGCGTTGAAATCAACGTACAATCTTTTGAAATTTTAGGCGATGCTCCTGTAGAGGAATACCCACTACAACCGAAAAAACACAGCCTTGAATTCTTGCGTGAGATTGCCCACCTGCGTCCTCGTACGAACACCTTTGGAGCTGTATTCCGTATTCGTCACGCCCTCTCTTTCGCCATTCACAACTACTTCAATAAAGAAGGTTTCTTCAACTGGCACAGTCCAATCATCACTGGGTCTGATGCAGAAGGTGCTGGTGAGATGTTCCGTGTAACTACCCTGCCAAACGGCACAGACCAAGAAAGCAGTGAGGACTTCTTCGGAAAAGAAACGCACCTCACCGTGAGCGGCCAGCTTGAAGGAGAACTTGGCGCAATGGGATTAGGAAAAATCTACACCTTCGGCCCTACATTCCGTGCTGAAAACTCAAATACAACGCGTCACCTTGCAGAATTCTGGATGATCGAGCCTGAAATGGCATTCTTCGATCTGGAAATGAACATGGATCTGGCAGAGGACTTCTTGAAATACACCATTCAGTACGTCTTAGACAACTGTCGCGCCGACCTCGAGTTCCTCGACAAGCGTTTTGCAGACGAGCAGAAAACAAAACCGCAGAACGAACGCTCAGAACAAGGGCTTATCGAAAAGCTCGAATTCGTAGTAAGCAACGACTTCGTGCGCTTGAGCTACACTGAAGCTATCGAAATCCTTCGCAACTGTAAACCTAACAAGAAGAAGAAATTCAAATACCTCATTAACGAATGGGGTGCAGATTTACAAAGTGAGCACGAGCGCTACCTTGTTGAAAAGCACTTTAAAGCACCAGTGGTATTGTTTGATTACCCAGCCAATATTAAAGCTTTCTATATGCGCTTGAACGAAGACGAGAAAACCGTTCGTGCCATGGACATATTGTTCCCAGGCATCGGCGAAATTGTCGGCGGTTCACAACGTGAGGAGCGCTACGATGTCCTCAAGCAAAAAGTAGCAGATGTCGGCATCCCTGAAGAAGAACTATGGTGGTACCTCGAAACCCGCAAGTTTGGAACATGTATCCACAGCGGATTTGGATTAGGCTTTGAGCGCTTGGTCTTGTTCGCAACAGGCATGGGTAACATCCGTGATGTTATCCCGTTCCCACGTGCGCCAAAGAGCGCCAACTTTTAAACGACCTCCCACCCCTAATCTATGTTAAAGCAAACCCTATCACAGAAACTTCAACAGAAGCTGAGTCCTCAACAGATTCAGCTCATGAAGTTGGTGCAGCTACCTACGCAAAGTCTGGAAGCGCGCATCAAACAGGAGTTGGAAGAGAATCCGGCGCTAAACGAGGGTAGGGAAAAGCAAGAGGATAACTTCGAAAATGATAATTCCGACGACCGCGAAGTTCGCGACAGCATGGAGGAAATCAACTGGGACGACTATCTCCGCGACGATGATATCCCAGAGTACCGCACCAGAGCCAACAATTTCAGTGTAGACGATGAATTGTACGAAGCTCCGGTGGTTGTCAGTGAAAGTTTTCATGAAAGTCTCATTAGCCAACTGCGGTTACGTAACCTGGGCGAAGATGAATTAGAATTGGCCATTTACCTCGTGGGTACCATTGATGACGACGGTATTCTTCGACGTTCAATGGAAGATATCGTTGATGATCTCGCCTTCTCACAGGGAGTATTCACGGATGAACAGGAGCTGAAGCGCCTGCTGATGATCATCCAGGACTTAGACCCTGCAGGCGTCGGTGGACGGGATTTGCAGGAATGTTTGATCCTTCAACTAGAACGTAAAACTCCCTCGCTGCGAGTTAACCTCGCCTTGAGTATACTTGAGGATTACTTTGATATTTTCGTCAAGCGCCATTATCAAAAATTAATGGACCGATTGGGTGTCCAAGAAGACGAGCTGAAGGAAGCCATTGAAGAAATTGGCCGACTAAACCCCAAACCGGGCGGCTCCTCAAACCTTAGCAGACCTACCGAAAACGTCATTCCGGATTACAACCTTAAGATTGTTGACGACGAACTGGAATTGACCCTCAATGGAAGGAATGCTCCAGAGCTCAGTCTAAGTCCGAAATACCGAGAAATGTTGGAGCATTACAAGGCTAGCGGACAGAAGAATAAGTCTGAGAAAGAAGCGCAGCTTTTTGTGAAGCAGAAGCTTGATAGCGCCAAATGGTTTATTGAAGCCATCGTACAGCGTCAGCAAACACTCATGTTTACCATGGAGGCCATCCTCGAATACCAACGCGAGTATTTCTTGACGGGTGACGAACGTAAACTCAAGCCAATGATCCTCAAGGACATTGCCGAGAAAATTGAAATGGACATCTCGACAGTGAGTCGCGTTGCTTCCAACAAATACATTCAAACCCCGTACGGGACTTTCCTAATCAAGCGGTTTTTCTCAGAGTCGATGACCAATGCCGACGGGGAAGAGGTCAGTACCAGAGAAATCAAAAAGATTTTAGAGGATGTAGTCTCCGAGGAGAACAAGCGCAAGCCTTTAACCGACGAAGCATTGGCTACAATTCTTAAGGAAAAAGGCTACCCTATAGCGCGTCGAACCGTCGCTAAATACCGTGAGCAATTGGACATTCCTGTAGCACGAATGCGAAAAGAACTTTAGTGCGCTACAGCTTCAAACATATTCTTGCTCAGCTGTTGAGCTATGCATTGCACCCAGGGATTCTTCCTACCGCCGGAGCGTTCTACATCCTGTTTGTACACCCTGATGTTTTCGCCCTCGAAAGTATCGCCCGCGTGCTGTTTGTCGTGTTTACAGGTACGTATCTCATCCCCATGCTTGTCATCTATATACTCACCGTATTGGGCATTATTGAAAGTGTACACCTCATCAGAAAGCAAGACCGCATATATCCCTATGTAGTAGCCGCATTTAGTGCCATCCTGACCTCTCGTATTCTGATGAATATGGGTGTCCCCAATGAAATCATATACAGCGTCCTTGCCAGTGCTTTTATATTAGTGGTTAGCTCCGTCCTCATACCTTTTTTCAAGAGCAGTGCACACATGGCTGGTATAGCTGGATTTACAGGATTGTATCTGGCCCTCTTCGAAAAATATAACGCCGGAAACCTAAGCACAATGCTCGTTCTAATAGGCCTTTGTGGGGCAATGGCTTGGGCACGTACAGCACTTCAACGCCATACCCTCAGAGAACTATTTAGCGGTAGCGTTCTGGGCTTTTTTAGTATTTACATACTTCTTTCTCGGTAAATCGATTCGTTTACTCATTCTACTTGTTCTCGCAAAATATAATGTAGATATTTATACTTCTGAAAATGCACAAGAAGAACAATCTCATGAAAAACGTCATTCGTCTCTTTATTCTAGCGTTCGCATTCTTAGGAATGTCAACCATCGCAGAGGCTTCGCACAATGCTGGTGGTGATATCCAATACGAATACATTAGCTCCACAGGGAACTCGCACAAATACAAAATTACCATGCGTCTTTATCGGGATGCTACGGGAATTCCACTTCCTACATCACCTATTGTATATGCCTGTTCTGCAAACTTTGCAACACAATCCGCTACTCTATCCGAAGTGGGTTCGACAAGTGGTAATGGAGTAGTCGCCCCAACGCTTTTTGACTGTGTGAGCAACACAAATGCCGGGGTAACCATTAACGTAGTATTGTACGAAGGTGAAATCACACTGCCCGGAAATGCACCTGATTGGACCTTTGCTTTTAGCACTTGTTGTCGTAACCCGGCTGTAGATAATATCAATAACCCATCTTCACAAGGGTTTTACATTGAGGCTAAGCTCAACAACCAGATTGGTCAAAACAATAGTCCAGAATTCGTTAGTGAACCAGTACGTGCTTTTTGTACAGGTCGTACTTTCAATTGGAAGCAGAGCGTTGTTGAACCAGACGGAGATTCCATCTATTACCGTATTTCACATGTTAAAGACGGTAATGCCGGATCTTGTGCCCCTTCAAACATTGCTTATGCTACTGGCTGGACGTATGATCAACCGATTACGACGTCACCTGCAAATTCTCTTACAATGAATCCAACCACTGGTTTGATTACTTTCACACCTTCTGCTATTGAGATTGACGTAATGGCCGTGACTGTGGACGAGTATCGTTACGACTCTACATTATACGTTTGGCGCAAGATTGGAGAGGTAAATCGTGATATGCAAATTGCGGTCGCTTCCGCTTGTACGCCACTCGCCCAGGCAGGAGTTCGACTAGACTACCAGGCGCCCGGAATTTACCAAGATCCGGATAACGGCCTGCCGACAGTAGATTATAATTGCTTGGATTCTACAGTTACTCTGAAATTTGCTGTAAAACTAGATTGTAGCTCAATTTCGACGGACGGAACAGACTTCCGTTTGACAAAACCTGACGGTCAACCATTAGCTATTGAATCTATTTCAGCCAACTGCGATAATAATTTCGAAGCTTCTTTAATGACCATTAAATTGTTCAAGCCTCTTTCGAAAAATGGTAAATATTTCTTGTACTCAAAGGTTGGGAACGATGGAAACACCCTTTTGAACAAGTGTGGTTTTCCTATGAGTGAATTTGATACCATACAACTCAATGTAGTGGATTGTTTCGATGCAGAGTACGACATGGAAAATGTAACTATACAAGACGATCAAAACCCAATCATTGAGTGGAGTGCAGACACTTCATCGTACCCAAATTACCTCTTCCAAGAATGGCAAATCTTCCGCAAGGATCCTGGCCAAACACAATGGAACAAAGTGGGTACAGTATTTAATCAATACAAGCATGACTTCAAAGACGGTCAAATTGGTTTTATCAAGGTCGATCAAGACAGTTACGACTACCGCGTAGACATGAAATTGAATGACGACATGCAGGGTCCTACAGGTGATGCACACAGTATCTTACTTGAAAGAGATAATGGAATGGTGCCTATCGTTGATCCTGATACCAACGCGGTCAACCTTGTCTGGAATTCTTACAATGCTTGGCCTACAGACAGCTACACTGTTGTACTTCAGGAAAAAGTAAATGGCACTTGGTTAGCTGAGATGGTACATGATCACGTAAGCTCCCCTCAAAACCCAGTCGCTGCTCCGGATACAACGTATGAAATGTTTGTAGAGTTAGCACCGGGCGAATACAGAGTATGTATTCTTACGACAAACCCTATGGATACCCAATACACAGCTCATTCGAATTGTTTGCCGATCATCATTACAACACCTCCAGTGCCAGATACCGTTGTAGTACCAAACCTTATCACGCCAAATGGGGATAACGTGAACGATGAATTTATCATCCAATACATTGATGAGTACGAAGATTTTAGTCAGGTGACCATTTACAACAGATGGGGTGATCGTGTATGGCAAAGTGAACCGCTCTACGACAACTCTAATCCATGGAGAGGTACCAACCAAAACAATACTAAATTGGCAGACGGTGTATACTTCTACACCATCGAGCTGAGAAATGATGCTGATCAGTACGAGTATACCGTTAACGGTACGGTGACTGTTTTAGATTCTAATTAATGTCCCCACTCGCTTAACACGCGAACACAGCCCGGCTCCCCCACAGGGAGCCGGGTTTTTTTATCTTTACCCCAATGGCTGACGCACCCGTACACATTCAAAATCTGCTAAAGACCCTGCCGCACAAACCGGGGGTCTACCAGCACATTGATAAGGACGGGAACATCCTTTACATCGGGAAGGCCAAGGACTTGAAAAAGCGCGTTAGCAGCTATTTTACCAAGAGCGTGACCAGTGCTCGTATAGCAGTTATGGTAAAGAAGGTCGCCGACATCCGAACCATCATTACAGATTCCGAAGGAGATGCCTTGTTGCTTGAAAATAACCTCATCAAGGAGCACCAACCGCGCTACAACATCAACCTAAAGGACGATAAGAGCTACCCTTATATCACCATCCGAAAAGAGCGCTTTCCTAGAATCTATGGACTGCGCAACATCAAGCGTGACGGCAGTGAGTACTACGGTCCATACCCATCAGTAAAAGCAATGAAAGCGGTGCTTGAGCTGATCAAGCAGATGTACCCTACGCGTACCTGCAAGTACCTTCTGAGTGAGGAAAATATTGAGAAAGGAAAGTTTAAACTGTGTCTTGAGTACCACATTGGAAATTGCAAAGGGCCGTGTGAAGACCTCCAGAGTGAAGCAGACTATAATGCGGATGTCGATGCTGCACGAAAGATCATCAAAGGACAGCTGGGCGAGGTAAAACGAAACCTCAAAGAGCGTATGGCTAACCATGCCACTAACCTCGAATTTGAGCAGGCCCAGTACTGCAAGGAACGCTTGGATGCCTTAGAAAAATATGTGGCGAAGAGTACTGTGGTGAGCTTCCGCATGACCAATATTGATGTGTTCAGCGTAAGTATGGATGCCGAATTTGGATACGTCAACTACCTGAAAATTGTAGAAGGCGCCATCGTTCAGAGCTACACAGTGGAGATGAAAAAGAAGCTTGAGGAAGAGCCGCAAGACTTCCTACACCTGGCTATACCGGAAATACGCGATCTTTTTGGTTCCACCTCCCGTCGTGTTTTCACCTCTCACCCTGTTGCCCTAGAGCTTGAAGGGGTTGAATTTGCAGTACCGCAAAAAGGAGAGAAAAAGAAGCTCATCGACCTCAGCATTAAGAATGCGATGTACTACCGTCAGGAGAAACTCAAGAACATTCAGATTGTTGATCCCGACCGCCACGTTAAACGCATCATGACCCAGATGAAGACGGATTTACGCATGCCAGAGGAGCCGCGTCACCTTGAGTGTTTTGACAACTCAAACATTCAAGGAACAAATCCAGCATCGGCTTGTGTTGTCTTTAAAAACGGAAAACCATCGAAAAAAGACTACCGAAAGTTCAACATCAAAACCGTCGAGGGGCCCGACGATTTCGCTTCCATGGAAGAGGTCGTGCACAGAAGGTACAGACGACTGTTGGACGAAGGAGAGCCGCTACCACAGTTGATTGTAATTGATGGGGGTAAAGGCCAGCTCAGTGCCGCGCTTAGTTCGCTCGAACGACTAGGACTTCGAGGTAAGATTACGATAATTGGCATTGCGAAACGTCTAGAAGAAATCTACTTCCCAGGGGACCCCTACCCGCTGTATCTCGACAAACGAAGTGAAACACTGAAGATCATTCAGCAGGCACGCGACGAGGCGCACAGGTTCTCGTTGAGCCACCACAGAAACCGTAGAAGTAAGGGAGCTTATAAAAGTGAATTGGACGGTATAAAAGGCATTGGCCCTGAGACCATCAAATCATTAATGCGCAAGTTTAAAAGCGTGAAAAAGGTAAAAGAAGCACCCTTCGAGGCGCTCGTAGAATGTGTCGGTTTGCAGAAGGCGAAACTCTTGCAGACCCACTTAAAGGATTAATCTTCCTTGACTAAATACGTCTGCCAGCTCGTGTGGAAGAACAGAACTGCCGTCTCGTTGCGTTCGTTGAAGTATTGAATCATGCGCGCCACCGTGGTAACAATTTCTTTGGCCTTTTCGACGCGCTCTTTCAAGATCAAATCAATGCTGTCAATGTAAATGGCGACACCTGTGTTGGAGACACTCATGTCCTCAGGATCCTTATCCTCGTCTTCCTCACCACCAAGAATCTTAATAATTGGCCAATTCAGGCCTCCAGCATTTAGCTCATCGCGAACTTCTGCTGCATCGACTACAAACTGAATAGAGGTACCTTCAAACATGTCTCTGAGAATTTTGACAAAGGTCAGATAAAATCGGTGATCTGGTCCAAATCTTTTTTAGAGATATCCGGAACCTCAACATTATCCTTCGCATACCCAACCGGAAGCAATAAAAAGGGCTTTTCGTTCTGTGGGCGCCCAAGAATTTTTGACAAGAATCCCATAGGTGAAGGTGTATGCGTCAACGTGCTTAACCCTGCTGCATGGATGGCGGCTATTAAGAATCCACAAGCAATGCCTACGCTCTCCTGCACGTAGTAATTCTTGGCCTTGCTCCCGTCTCCATTAACATCATAGTTCTTGCGAAATACTACGATAAGCCACGGAGCATCTTCAAGGAAAGGCTTTTGCCAGTTCGTGGCAAAGGGCTTGAGATCATCGAGCCACTCTTCTGAAGCGCGACCTCCATAAAAGGCTTTTTCCTCTTCTTCAGCCGCCCTGCGAATCTGTTTTTTGACCTCGGGATCTTGAACGGCTACAAAGTGCCACGGTTGCTTATTCGCACCGCTCGGCGCACTCGCTGCTAATGAAATCAATGCTTCGATCTGCTCCTTTGAAACCGGCACGCTAGAATATTCTCGAACACTGCGTCTGGTACTGAGGTTTTTCTCGAACTGTTTGAAGAGTCTGAGGGCCTCCTCTGAATTTGAAGGCCACGGCTGGTAAGGAATCATAGGTGCATCCATACCCGCCAAGTTAACTTTTATTTTGCCGTATCGCCAATGACCTTACCGTCGCTGATACTGACCACTCTTTTGGCCTTTGCAATGACTCTATCGTCATGGGTCGCAAAGACAAACGTCATGTTTTCTTGCGCATTCAGCTGCTCCATGATGTCCAGCAATTTTGAGGTGCTTTCAGAATCCAAGTTCGCAGTAGGCTCATCTGCCAAGACAAATTTCGGCTTGGAGGCCAAGGCACGTGCGACGGCCACACGCTGCTGCTGGCCCCCAGAGAGCTGGCCCGGACGCTTTTCTTCCTTCCCATCCAAGCCCACTGCTTTCAAGAGCTGCTCGGCACGGGCCAATCGCTCTTCTTTAGGGCGGTCTTGCAGCAGCATGATGAAGCTCACATTCTCTGTAGCACTGAGCACAGGAATAAGGTTATACGCTTGGAAAACGAACCCGATGTTGTACAACCTAAAATCAATAAGCTCATTATCTGAGAGTGCGGTGATGTCGGTGCCGTCAATGAGTATGGATCCCGAAGTCGGTTGGTCCAAACCACCAAGAAGATTGAGTAACGTGGTTTTACCGCAGCCCGAAGGACCTTTGAGTGCGGTAAACTCGCCTTCGGTAATGGTCAAATCTATCCCGTTTACTGCCTTTACAGGAACAGCGCCTTCGTACACTTTGTGAAGCCCACTTACTTCAATAACTGCTTTGCTCATACTTAATTTCCTCTAATGGCTCTCACCGGATTTAACTTCAATGCCTTGTAGGCCGGGAACAGGGCTGCAATTAATGCGGTCATGATGACCATTGCAGCAATGATTACATAATATTCCGGTACAATCTCCGGGTAAATTGTGCTCTGCATACCCAGCTCAGCGAGGCCGTCTTTTTTGGTACTTAGATCGAGCCCTATTTCCATCATAGCACGCACACTTAGGTCACCAAGTACAATCCCAATCGGTCCTGCCACCAATCCAAGCATCAGGGTTTCTATCAAAATCATGAAGAACAACTTGCGCTTGTTCATACCAACAGCCATCAACATTCCTAACTCCCGGCGACGTTCTAATACAGCCATGAGCATATTATTGATGATCCCGAAAAGCAGGGCGAGCATGATAATACCGAGAACCAGCACGAGCATAATGCCCATCATATCGTCGGCAAAGCCAAGTTCCGGGCTGTTTTGTTTCCATGAAGTGATGACCGTTGGAGCGGCAACATTTGCACTAATAGCAGCAGTTTTCTCCTCCGTATCCTCACTCTTATCGTAACTAATCAATACCTCATGGATAAGGGATGCGCCGATAATGCGTTCGACATCCTTCTGCTGCACGTAAATATTGAGTTCGTCCCACGCGGCGTTTAACGTTCGGTAGATGCCGCTTACCCTGAATGAGGCTTTGTGAATGACTCCATTATGATCTTGAAAGGTGAGGACCATTTTCTTCTTCATTCCTAGCCCCATTTTCTCGGCCAATTTTTCACTGATCACTACCCCCTTACGCACTCGAGTTTCGAAGAAATCGCCTTCTAGCATGTAGGTCGCGATGGTGGTATTGGCGCGTTCACTTTCGGCATTAACACCTATAATTCTTGAGGCGCGCGTCTGCTTAGCCGAAGCAACCATTCCCTGCAGCATGGTACGTGGCGCATAGCCCGTTACAAAAGGCTGTTCTTGCAACGCGGCGACGAGGTTTTCATACGCCCCGGGAGCAATGATTGCGCTTGGGCTTGGGTCTTCTAAAAAGTCCGAAGAATGCGCTTGACTATGACCTAAAGTGGCGCCTATTGCCGCCGCTGTACGCTCGTTGTTCATCCCGAAAGAGAAGCCAATGATGAGGAGTCCCGCCCATATCCCTATGGCAATTGAGCTCAACACAATGATGGAGCGAATTCGGGAGCGCCAGATGTTGCGCCAAGCGACTTTGAAGATCATGAGCGCATGCTTTCTATCGGATTCAACTTCATGATTTTCACCACTGCATATAAACTCACCAACACCCCTATCAAGAAGATTATGGTTCCGTGATTGAGGTTGATGATAAAGGAAGTGGTGGTGTAGAGCTTGGGCTCAAAATTGTATTGCTCGATGGCCTCCTTCATCTGACCACTGAGGTCTATTGGGTTGTACTTAAAATAGAATTGGACCGGCTTAACTACTGCCATACCTACGATGGCTCCACCCATTACGAGCATGATGTTTTCTAGTAAAGTCACAAAGGCCAATTTGGTTTTCTTCATCCCAATACTGACCAAAATTCCAAATTCACGCTGGCGTTCAGCCACCATCATGATAACGGTACCCAATAACACAAAAGAGATGATGAAATAGAGAATGGTCACAAAGATGCGGCCACCGGCCATATCCACCTCAATGGTCTGAATGATCTCTGGGAACAATTCCTTCCACTCTAATATCTCTAATCCTTCAACGCCCGATCCTTTAAGTGCAGCACCCACCGCCTCGTAATCCGAATCCTTGTCTACAGCGACAACTAGCGTGGTGGCTCGATCGGTACAGTTGTACATGTATTGCGCCTTTTGAAAAGGCATTAAAACCAATTGCTTGTTCAACTCCGGGTTGGTCATTCGCGCAATCCCACCAATAGGAAATGCACCGTATGCCGTAGCACCATGATAGCCTTGGCCCATGAACAACAACGTATCGCCAAGGCCAACATTAAAATACTTTGCCAAGCCCTCGCTGACCACAATAACACTATCGTCTCTAGAAAAACTACGTCCTTCCAAAAGAATGTCGTCCAGCTGCAATCCCGGCAATTCCACGGCAGGATCAATTCCCATGACCAGAGAGCCCTTCGTGTTGCTGCCGTGGTACAACAGCGAAAAACTTTCCATTCTTGGGATCAATCGATCAACCCCTTCTACGGAGAGTAGCTCTTCACTATTTACCGCATTTAGGTCCATGGTACGGTCCAAGCTCTGGTCTGCCCAAAATCCGTCCTCGTGAATCTGAAGGTATCCAAAGTTGTTGCCCACAATTTCGTGGATCATATTCTCCCACACACCTACTTGGAAGCTTCGCAACACAACTGCGAAGATGACACAGAACATAACCGCCGCAATGGTAATTACGCTTCGTCCTTTATTCCTCCATATGTTGCGCCAAGCGAGCTTGAGCATTATTCCACGTTTTTAATATTAGCCTTCGTAAAGAAACTATCCGGTATAGGTGTGGTAAAGTCCACATAGCTGTACCGAATCTCAGTATAGCTCTCCGGGTCCTCTGCAGGAACCATCTTGATCACTTTAGGGAGTTTGCGGCCGTCAAAATTGGTCAATTCAGAGGCTTGCATTTCCGTCACCAGGAATTCGTCTTCGTCGTAAAACTCACCGCCCAATTGTACGAATGTTGCTTTATCGATGTAGGCAATTATTCTACCCCAGACGACCGGAGCGTCGGGTTTCGGCGTTAACTCCAATACCCAGCAATCAGCTCCCGCCACCTGCTTCGAACCAGTAATCTCAGGGGTGTAATCGACCGTCAAAGCACCCGCATTGATCAATGCGTCGTTCGAAATATCGGTTCCCATCCAGTTTTGGACCAATGCCGCAGGCAAGGCCACCAACTTTTTGATGGCAGGGACATAGTTCCAAATATCTTCGCCGTTTTTCATAAAAACTGTACCCGCATCGCGCTTGGGTCCAGTAATTAAGATGCAGCTCATGTCAGTACCCTTGTTCCAAAGTTTGGCATCCATAGTACGCTGCCATCCCGGCCGAACTGTAGTAATGCTTACCTCGGCTGTGCTCTGCGCACCGCGTAAGTAGGCCTCGCTCTTTTTTAAAATCGTTGAAGCATCCTGGGCCGCAAGCGTGGTTGCAAGGGCTAAAGAGAATATGGTAAGAATACGTTTCATTGCGTGTTGTTCTGCCTAAGTAACGCCCTCATTTCTTCAAAGTTTTGCGCTTAACCTAGTTTTTGAGCCAATTTTGCCATCTCTTTTTTCGCCGATTTCCCATCGTACAAAACCGCATGAACAGCCTTCACGATTGGCATCTTCACCTCACGTTTTCTGCGAAGCTTATGGACAAGCGGAACGGCATAATACCCCTCGGCAACCATGGTCATTTCTGCCTTGGCGCTTTTTACGGTGTAGCCCTTGCCCAGCATATTACCGAGCATTCTGTTGCGCGAAAACTGACTGTAGCCCGTTACCAACAAATCGCCCAAATAGGCAGTTTTATTTATGTTCACCTTGGTATCGCTCACCGCTTTCATGAACCTGTTCATCTCACGAGCCGCGTTACTCATTAAGACCGCCTGGAAATTATCTCCATAGCCTAAGCCGTGGTACATCCCAGCAGCAATGGCATAAATATTCTTTAAAACAGCAGCATATTCCGTCCCATACAAATCGTCGCTTAAGGTGCACTTCATGTAGTGACTCTCCATGCATTGTGCCACCATTTTAGCCACCGATTTTTCACGTGCTGCCACCGTCAAATAACTCAGCCGTTCCAGTGCAATCTCTTCGGCGTGACAAGGGCCTGTAATCACGACAATCTGCTCTTCTGGAACCTCAAGAATTTCATTTAAGTAACGGCCCACAATCATGTTTTCATCGGGAATAATCCCCTTGATCGCTGTGGCTACAATCTTTTTTCGGAGCAATGACGAATCTAAATCTGCCAGCACCTCTTTGACAAAGGCGCTCGGCACCGCAAGCACTACAATATCGGCCTCAGCCACACACGCCTCAATGTCGGTGAATACTGAAATGGCCTCCGGCTTAAAGCCAACGGAACTCAAATAGCGCGGATTGTGGTGGTAGCGCATCACATGCATCGCACTTTCACTGTTGTGCATCCACCAGGCGCAATGCCCAAGGGTATCACTAAATATTTTGGTGAGGGCCGTCCCGAAGGAACCACCACCAATGACTGCAACGCTATGTGATTTCTGCTCCATTAAAAAGTGATTTCTGCTTCTATATCTTCATCCCCACGCTTGTAAACGATGGTGGTGGTATCGCCCTTCTTGAAGGCGCCAAGAGCCCCCATATAGGCATAGATGTCATCGATGGTAAAGTCGCCTATTTTCAAAACGATATCTCCCGCCTTCATACCCGCGTTCGCGGCCGGACGGCCCTCGGTAGCGCCGTCAATCTTAAGGCCAGGTCCACCAAATAGGTAATCCGGCACAACGCCTAGTGTCACGGAGAAACGCGGTGTAGTTTTCTGCTCTGCACTGGTTGTTTTCTGAAAGTTTAGGCGTTCGTAGGAAGACGTGCGAGCAGTAATGGTGTAGACCATCGAAGCCAATTTTGCCATGCCCTTGTAATTCACCTTATCGGCATCGTCGGCCGGTTTGTGGTAGTCTTCGTGTGTTCCTGTGAATAGGTGAAGTACCGGCAAGTTTTTATAGTAAAACGAAGTGTGGTCTGAAGGGCCTACACCGGCAGCATCTTTTTTAATATCGAGATCATGAATGGGTGCATCTAGGATTTCATCCCACTGCTCGGCGGTACCTGTTCCCGAAACCTGGAGACGGTTGTCGCGGAGGCGACCCACCATATCAAAATTGATCATGTATTCTACCGTTTCCAATGGGAAGGTCGGGTGCTCAGTAAAGTATTTCGAGCCGATAAGACCACTTTCCTCCGCGCTGAAAAAGAGGATGACGTAATTGTAGTTGGTGTCCTGACGCTTGCCGTAGTAGCGGATCGCTTCGAGCAAAAGCGTGGTGCCCGAACCGTTGTCGTCGGCACCGTTGTGTATGGCTGGGGCACCTTTGTACAAGCTGTTTTCGCCGCCCATACCAATGTGGTCGTAGTGGGCACCAAGGACGACTGTGCGCGCCTTGTTATTGTTAACGAATCCGGCGAGGTTGTATCCCGTGCTGTAGCGCTCTTTCATGCTTACGGCGAGGCTCACTTTTTGGGATTTCTTCGCCAATTTTTCAGCGGCTGCCTCGTTGCGTACAAACAAGACTGGAATGTCGATGGAGTTGATGGCCTTGAAAAATTCAGGAACATCCGAGGCCGTTTTTTCAGGGTTGATCAGGAGCACTGCAGCTGCGCCTTTGGCTTTGGCCAATTTGAGTCGTTGGTTCACGCTGTGGTAGGCTGCGTATGCGCTGTGCGGGTGTACGCCGTCTGGAGAACTCACGTTGAGTACGGCAATTTTACCATCGAGGTCCTTGCCTTGGTAATCGTTGTAAGAACCGTCTTCTTTGACGATACCGTATCCAATACTCAGCGTTTTTCCGGAGATTTCACCATTGGCGCTATAGGCCACTGGATAGAAATCTACATGAGGGACGAGGACTTTTTTGCCCAATTTAAGGCCCGTCTGATCGTAATCCACAGCAGCATACTCAGGTACTGGGAATGCTTGGCGGTAACCGTCTTCGCCGTAGGGCTCCAAACCAAACTCTGCCATGCGCTGCTCGATGTAATCACGCGCAACATCACTTCCAGGAGTTCCAGGCAAACGGCCCTTCAGGGAGTCTGATGCGAGGAAGAATAAATCCCGCTGCATGCGCTTGGGAGCCTCCTTGTCGATAGCTACTTCTTGTGCCTTTGCAGGTAGGGCAAATACTAGGGCCAGAATAGGTACAATAAATCGCTTGTTCATGAGTTCATTATTAAGGTCGCCCAAAGGTACGACCCAAAGGCTATATTTGAGGTGTGAGTAACGGTATGAAACAGCTCGCCGGACAAACGGCGATTTACGGATTAAGCAGCATTTTAGGGCGCATGATCAACTTCTTGTTGGTGCCGCTGCAGACCGCAGTTTTAAGCCAGTCGGAATATGGGGTCAATGTAGATTTCTACAGCCTTATCGCCTTTCTCATTGTCATCTGTACGTTCGGTATGGAAACGGCCTATTTCAGGTTTAGCGAGAAAGAAGGCTGGGACGAACGTAAGGTCTTTGGTACCTCTATTACCATGATTTTACTTGTGCTCGTCGCCGTTGGGGTGCTCACTTACTTTGGTCAGAACACGTTGCTGGGTGCCTTGCGCTATGAAGACACCCCGGAATATTTGGGCTATCTGTTTGCCATTTTAGCCTTGGATGCACTGGCTGCCATTCCCTTTGCTCGACTTCGAAGACAGAATAAGGCCGTTCGGTTCGCCGGAATAAAATTGGCCTTGATATTCTCAAACGTCTTAGTAAACCTCTACTTCTTTTTGCCTGCGTTGTGGGAATTGAACAGAGCGGCACCTTGGTTCACACACGAACTGCGGGGCGTTCAATACATTTTTATTGCAAACCTTTGGGCGTCTATATTGATGTTTGTGCTCCTTCTGCCGACATTTAGAGGATTCAAATTCAACCTTGAAAGAAAGTATACCAAGGGGTTGTTGGCCTTTGGAATCCCACTTTTAATTGGTGGATTAGCCGGGATTGCCAACGAGATGCTCGACCGCCAATTGCTCAAATATTTACTTCCGCAGGACAGCTGGGCGCAGGGTGTGGGTATTTATGGGGCAGTCTATAAGATTTCGATTTTCTTGGTGTTGTTCAATCAAGCCTTCAGGTATGCGGCCGAGCCCTTCTTTTTCAAAAACGCCAACCTGGGCGATGGAAAAGCAAAAATGGCGAAGGTTATGGAAGGTTTTGCCTGGGTGATGTGTGTGGGCTTTGTCCTGATCATCGCAGGCCTAGATTACTTGAAATACTTTATTGACGAGAAATTTTGGGTGGGCCTTCATTTGGTGCCAATTCTATTGCTCGCCAATGTCATTCTTGGCATCAACACAAATTTGAACATGTGGTACAAGGTGAGCGACAAAACCACCTATGGCATCTACATCACGTTTGTGGGCCTTTTCTTTACTGTGGTTGGGAATGTTGCACTTATTCCTCAGATGGGAATTCTAGGGGCCGCTATCACTACGCTTATTGCTTATACAGCCATGTTTTTCGCAAGTTTGATTTTGGGAAACCGCAACTACAAAGTGCCTTACAACTGGAGCAAGATTGGCGGGCTTATAATCGTTTCAAGCGGCTTGGCTTTTGCCCTTCACTACTTTCCATTGAGCGATGTCTCTCTTAAAATTGGACTCGGACTCACCTACCTTTTCGTTATGTTCATGGTGGAACGCAACGGACTCTTTAAATTCGTATTCAGAAAATGAAAATCCCAGTAATCTATAGCGGCAAGCATGCCCTTCCTCAATTTGAAACGCCGCAAAGTGCCGGCATGGATTTGCGTGCCAACATAGATGCCCCAGTAGTACTGCAACCCGGCGAAAGAGCGCTCATCCCCACAGGCATTGCAATGGCCTTGCCCGACGGATTCGAAGCGCAAATTCGCCCACGTTCTGGTCTTGCATACAAGCACGGTGTAACTGTTTTAAATAGCCCTGGAACGATTGATGCGGATTACCGCGGCGATGTGGGCGTACTGCTGATTAACCACGGTAGCGAGCCCTTCACGGTAGAAGATGGCATGAGAGTTGCACAAATGGTCGTGGCCCAATACAGCCAATTCCAATGGGAAGCCGTCAGCGACTTGAGTGATACAGACCGCGGTGCTGGTGGATTTGGAAGCACAGGAAAGAACTAATAACAACAACCAATAAACCCTTACAAACATGAAAATTATCGTACCGATGGCAGGTCGCGGATCGCGTCTTCGACCCCACACCCTCACCGTACCTAAACCCTTAATTCCTATCGCAGGAAAGCCTATCGTTCAGCGTTTGGTTGAAGATATTGTGAGCGTATGTGGTGATAAGAAGGTGGATGAAATCGCTTTCATCATCGGCGATTTTGGCGAGCAAGTTGAAGCTGACCTCAAAAAGGTTGCAGAAAACTTAGGTGCCAAAGGAAGCATCTATTACCAAGACAAACCGCTCGGTACGGCACACGCCATTCACTGTGCTGCAGATAGCATGGACGACGAGATCGTTGTAGCCTTTGCGGACACCCTATTCCGTGCAGATTTCACCCTGGACACCGATGCAGATTCTGTGATTTGGGTAAAACAGGTAGATGACCCTTCAGCGTACGGTGTGGTGCAGTTCGCCGAGGACGGCAGCATCAACAACTTCGTGGAAAAACCAAAGGAATTCGTTTCAGATTCTGCCATCATTGGGATTTACTATTTCAAGGACGGGCCTGGATTGCGCAAGGAATTGAAATACATCTTGGACAACGACCTTCGCCCTAGTGGAGAGTACCAGCTTACGGATGCTTTGAGTGCCCTAATGAATCAGGGCAAGGTGTTCCGTCCTGGAACGGTGAGCGATTGGATGGATTGTGGAAACAAGGCCATTACCGTAGAGACCAACAGCAAAATGTTGGGCTATTTACAAGGCAAACCAGAGCTGAGAGGGGAGAACATCACCCTTGAAAATTCAGAGATTATCGAACCGTGCTACATTGGTTCGAACGTGGTATTGAAGAACGCTAAAATTGGTCCCAATGTGAGCTTAGGCGATAACTGTGTGGTAGAAGATGCCACTATCGAGGGCTCTTTGATTCAGACCGATTCTACCATCACCAATATCAACCTAAAGGACAGTATGATCGGAAACCACGCACATGTCGATGGTCGCTGGACTTCTGTATCTTTAGGCGACTATTCAAGAATGGACTAATGCAGAAATTGATAGGGGCACTCCTTGGTGTCCTCATTTCTATTACAACCTTTGCACAGGACCCTTCGAAAGAGGGGTCTTCTGCTTTATCGGCGCTTTTCTACAAAGCCGAGACCTACCGCATTACGGGAAGATCGGAATTGGCCAAAGAGGCCTACACTATGCTTTTGGGGCAAGACCCCATGCACGAGACTGCCTTGTACCAGCTCGCACGCATCTTCTTTACCGAAAACAACTTTTTCGAAGCTGAACAACTGCTCGCTACCGGTACCTCAGCCTACCCTGAGAATCCATGGATGTGGCGACTACAAGCCGTAAATGCCCGTCAACTTGGGGATATGGCCACCGCGCTTTCTTCTTATGAGGCACTCATGGTGCTTCGCCCCGACCAACCAGAATATGTACAAGATGCCCTTCAAAGTGCGCTTGCCGCGGGAAACAGTGAGAAGGCTTTGATGTTCCTTAGCACACTGGAGCGGTTATACGGTGATAGCCCTGAAATTGTGCAACAGAAAATGGAGATTCACCTTCGCAATAACGATGCAAAGGCTGCAGAGAAAGTACTAAAGCAGGCCATGAAAGACTACCCACAGCGCGTGGAATACCGAGGGCTCGCTGCACAGTTTTATGATGCGAACGGCAAGGCGAAAAAGGCAGAGAAAATCTTACGCGCAGCCGTTGAAGACTTCCCGCAAAATGCGCCAATCGCTATGGAATTGGCCCGAGTGCTACAAGCGAAGGACCAGCTCGATGAGAGCATGTACTATTTGGAGCGCGCTTTGGTACTGCCCGGAATGAGTTTAAAAGACAAAGGCCCTGTATTGCTTAGTCTGTGGGAGACCGCAAAGAAAGATCCGAGCATGCAGCCAATGATCGACAGGGCGTGGGCGGCTACAAAAGAAATCCATGAGGGAGAAGGCGCCTATTATTTGCTCGAGGGCGAGCGCTTGATTTTTGAGGGTGAATTTTCACAGAGTGTCTTGATGTATCTCGAAGCCATAGAGCGTGGCTATAATACGCCTGAGGTCTATACGCAAGTCGCAGAATTATGCCGACAAACAGATCAAGACGGTATCGCTCTTGAAGTGCTTCGAAACATGGCTCGTGAGTTCAGCGACAACATGGAAGTGCTCAGCTATGTAACCTTTAGTTTTTTCGACAGAAGCTGGTGGACAGATTGTGCGAAAATCGCCATGGAAAGTGCACCAAAGGCGTTAGATGATGAGACACAAAAGTGGTTTTATAACCTAGCGGGTACGGCCTATTTCTCACAAGATTCTATCGAGCTTGGCGTTAAAGCCTATGAATTGAGCTTGGAGATTGAAAGGGATGCGGCCGCCTTGAACAACCTCGCCTGGGAGCTGGGTAAGCGCGGATTAGAACTTGAGCGAGCGCTTGCATTGACAGAGGAAAGCAATGAAAAAAGTGCACTCGAAGCCACCTATCTCGACACTTGGGCATGGGTATTGTATAAAATGGGGGAATACCCTGAAGCACAGTCCAAAATGGTCTTAGCTTTGCAACTTCAGAGAACTGCTCCAGATGCCACGCTGTTTAAGCACGCAGCTGCTATTGAAAAAGCACTAGGCAACGAGGATAAAGCTCAGGAATACAGGGAGAAAGTGAAGCAATTGGAAGGCAAATAGCTGATTTATTTTGAGCCGTTTATTCAGATATAATTATAGTGGATTCTTGCTTCTAGTGGCAGGGGCTTTATTAATTGCAAGTTGCGGCCGTACTATTTCGCCAGAAAACCCGCTCAAAAGAGAAAAAATCAATGACGGTGTTTCACGTAAAATTATTGTTGAAGATAAGTTTGAATGGGCACAAATTTTTACCCGAATTGAAGCTAATACTCCAGATGGTGAACAGAAATTCAGAGTACAAGTACGCTCTAAAAAAGATAGCTTACTCTGGGCCGCGATTAGTGATGATATGATTGGATTGCGCGTTGGGAAAGCAATTGTAATTGAAGATAGTGCAGCCTTTACTTCAACCCTTTTGGGGTTGGACTGGAAAGGTTCCGCTCAGGATTTGGCGGGAATGACTGGCGTGGAAGTCCCCTTTCAATACCTCAACCGACTGCTACGCGGACAACTGATCAGCGCTGAACCAGCCATGCGCTACAGGTTCGATGCAAAGCGTGATATGTGGGTGACTAAATATGCCATCTCTGGAAACAGGAAGGTAGAAGTCGACCTCGACCGGGATCTGCGTGTGAAACATATGACCATCACGGACCCAACAGAAATTGTCGACATTGAGTACTCTGATACCGACGAGCGCACGGGCTACCCTAAATTGCTTGAATTGACCCTGAAATCTCGTCCACAGTATACGGTGAAAATTGAGGTCAGCGAAATTCGCACGGAAGGGCCGTACAACACCCCATTTAGTTTCTAATGAAGGCGCTACGAGTACTCATAGCGCTACTGCTCATTGCTTCGGTTTCTTATGGCCAAACCAAAGAGGAGCTCCAGAAGCAAAAGGTGCTGCTGCAGGATCAAATAGATCTGGCTAGCACACTATTAAAGCAAACGCAAAGTAGTAGAGCGACGAGCTTGAACCAGCTGCAGACCCTCAACCAAAAGATTGAAGCCCGCGAGCGACTGATCAACACAATGAATCGTCAGATTCGCAACATTGACGGTGAGGTCAAGGCCAAAGAGCAAGAGATCTTGGACCTTGAGGTGCGCATAGATTCTTTGAAAGCAGATTATGCCAAGCTTATTGAACTCGCGCAGCGAAACCTACAGCCTACCGATCAACTCATGTTCATCTTAAGCTCCAGTTCGTTTACTCAAGCATTAAAGCGCATCCAGTACTTCAAAGATATGACCGGGTACCGCGAAAGACAGGTCAAACAGATTGAAGGGGCACAGGTAGAATTGGCTCAAGAAAAGGAGGCGTTGATTGCAAAGAAAGCAGAGAAATTAAACGTTCAAAAAGCACAAGAAAACGAGAAAAACGAACTTCTTGTTGATGCGCAAGCTCAAGAGAAAACCGTAGCTACTCTTCAAAGTAAGGAAAGCGAGCTGAAAAAAGACATTCAGAAAAAGCAACGCGAAGCACAGCAGTTGGAGAAGCAAATCAAGCGCATCATTGCCGAGGAAATGCGAAAGGCAAAGCTGCGTGCTGAACGCATGGCCCTTGAAAAGGAAGCCGAAGATCTTGGCTTGTTGAAGGGGAAAGATTTCAATCCTCGTACTTCGAATAAAGCTTTGAAGCGATTGATTGACAAAGCACGAGCAGACAAAGGTCTTGAAGAACGCGACGACGGACAATCGTATGCTATGACCCCTGAAGCACGAGCATTGGCCAACAACTTTGCCTCGAACAAAGGCGCCTTGCCTTGGCCGGTGGAACGTGGTTTGATAACAGGTAAGTTTGGTAAGCATCCGCACCCAGTAGTAAGAGGTATTGTAGTCGATAACCCGCATGTAGAAATCAGCACAGAAGTTGGTGCAGTAGTTCGCGCAAGCTTTGAAGGCGAAGTGAGCTCTGTGGTCCCTATCCCTGGTGCAAACGTGATGGTATTGATCCGTCACGGGAACTATTTCACCGTATATAGCAACCTCATCGGAGTTAAGGTGAAAGCAGGAGACCTTATCAGTCTCAAGCAACCTATTGGCACTGCCTTTACTGATGAAGAAGGCAAAACCATGGTCCAATTCGGTATCTGGAAAGACGCTGATATTCAAGATCCAGGGCCGTGGTTGGCAAAATAAAATTGGACCCGTATGAAACGCATATTCTACCTCAGCACTTGTGAGACGTGTAAAAGAATTTTAAGCAGTTGGAACACTGACGACATCGAACTTCAAGACATTAAAACAGAGTCCATGACCGCCGATCAGGTGGATCATATGATTGGTTTGACCGGGTCCGCCGAAGCCCTGTTCTCGAAGCGTGCGCGCAAATACAAGGAATTGGGGTTGAAAGACAAAAACCTGAGTGACGCAGATATTCGCCAGCTTATTATCGAAGAATACACCTTCTTGAAGCGCCCCGTACTCGTTCTTGATGATCAAATTTTTGTGGGCAGCAGTAAAAAGGTCGTGGAAGCGGCGGCTGAAGCACTTCGATGAATGCTCCTAGCCGTAAATCTGTACTCCTAGCCCACGGTGCATTGTTGGGTGTCGCCTTGATTTATGGCTCCTCCTTTCTCATTGCTAAAGCAGCGATGCAGGGCGCCGTCCCACCGCGCGCATTTATCCAATTTCGGGTCACCGGAGCTGCCCTACTTTTTTGGCTACTCACCCCGCTTTCTGGCGGCCACAGCTTCTTCAAGATTCCCATTAATGACCTACTACGCTTGGCCATCTGTGCTGTTTTCGGAGTGACCACTAACATGCTTTTCTTTTTTGAAGGACTTAAAATCACCACCCCAGTAAATGCCTCCATCATGATGGTAAGCGGACCTATTATGGTACTCGTGGCGGGTGCCGTTTTGGTCAAAGAACGAATTACCCCGCCTAAGATCGCCGGAATATTTCTAGGCGCCTTGGGTGCTTTCTGGCTCATCTATTCCGGTGCCAATTTCCAACTGAACGGACTCTTCTCCTCCGAAGTCGCCAAAGGCAATCTCTTCGTGCTCATCAATGCCAGCAGCTATGCTATCTATCTCGTTTTGGTGAAACCACTCATGGCGAAATACAACGCACTGTTCATCATTCGCTGGGTATTCACCTTCGGGGTGTTCTTCGTCCTTCCATTTGGTGGGCCCCAATTCCAAGAAATTCAATGGTCGCTGTGGGACGCGAACATTATCGGCGCAGTCATCTTCGTCGTAGTAGGTACTACCTTTTTGACTTACTTGGGAAATATCATTGCGCTCAAGACCTTACACCCAGCAACGGTGGGTGCCTACATTTATTTGCAACCGCTTTTAGCGAGCTTACTGAGCCTGATCTATGGCGGCGAGCAGTGGAGCATCCACATGCTCTTTGGCAGTTTGGCCATCTTCGCCGGCGTGTATTTCGTGAGTTTTTACGAGCGAAAATTCAAGGCATAGACTCCCTGCCCGGCATTTGCTACCTTTGAGCAAAATTCAGCGATCCATGATTCAAAGCATGACCGGCTTCGGTAAAGCCATCGGACAAACTTCAGGGAAGAAAATCACCGTAGAGATTCGCAGCCTCAATAGCAAAGGGCTTGATCTCAATGCACGCATCGCACCCATCTTCCGCGAAAAGGAATTGGACATCCGTAAAATGGTCGGAGCCGCAGTGAAGCGCGGTAAAGTGGACATCAACATTTACGCTGAAGTAACCGGTATTGAGAGTGCTGCGAGCATCAATATGGAGCTCGCCAAAGCCTACCTCACCCAGCTCGAGGTGCTCGGACGCGAAACAGATTCTTCCGGGGATCTAATCGCTACTGTGATGCGTATGCCGGATGTAATGGGCAGTTCAAAATCTGAACTTAGCAAAGAAGAGTGGACCTTCTTACAAGACCTCATAGGTGAGGCATTGGAAAAGCTAGAAAGCTTCCGCAAGCAAGAAGGTGATAGCATTGCTAAAGATTACGAAGAACGCCTTGTAGCCATCGAAGAAAGTATGGCAGGCATTGCACCGCACGAAGAAGCACGATTGGCAGCCGTTCGCGAGCGATTGATGAAAGGTCTAGAAGGCGTTGAAGTCGATTCAAACCGCTATGAGCAAGAAGTCATCTTTTACATCGAAAAGCTGGATATCAACGAAGAAAAAGTTCGCCTAGCCAACCACTTGAAGTACTTCCGCGAGACTATGCAGGAGGCGAATAGCGGAAAAAAATTGGGCTTTATCGCACAGGAAATGGGACGTGAAATCAATACCCTTGGCTCAAAAAGCAACTACGCTCCTATGCAACAGCACGTCGTTCAGATGAAAGACGAGTTGGAGAAAATCAAAGAACAGGTAGGTAACACACTTTAACTTCCCTGGCTCGTGACCTGGCTCACGACCAACTATGTGAGGACGCGGTATCTTAGAGCCAACAAACGAACTCAAAATATTATGCGTCCATCAAGCCTGTTTAGTATTGCTGCATCAGCCTTACTTCTATTCTCATGTAGTTCGACACCTGAGGATGCCGCACCGGTCAAAGTGACCATTCTACAAACTGCCGATATCCACGGACAGGTATACCCACACTCGGAATTGTTCTACGACAATGACGAAATCAGTTACAAAACCCTTGGCGGTCTCGCCAACATGAAAACCTTGTTCGACCAAGAGCGTGAGGCCAATCCAAACACCATCATCCTAGACGGTGGGGACCTCATCCAAGGAAGTGCCGTGGCAGCACTTTCAGAAGGTGCCGCCTTCAGCTCTATCATAAAAGCAATGAATTACGACTTCCTCATACCTGGAAACTGGGAGGTGGTGTACGGTAAAGAGCAAATGATGAAAGTCATGCAAGGTTATGAGACTCCTGTGATTACCGCTAACATGTACCACGAAGATGGCAAGGACCCAATCTTCCCGCAATATTACATCCAAGATGTAGGCAACACGCGTTTAGGTTTCCTTTCCTACAACGATCCAGAAGTGCCTATTCGTCAGAACCCAAGCTTTTCAGTAGGCCTTGATTTTGACCCTATTCTAGAAAATCTTGAAGCCCTAGTGACCGAAATGAAGGACGAGAAAGGGGTAGATATCCTCTTCCTAGTCACGCACATTGGTATCTCAAAGCAGTACGATCTCGCGAACAATCCTGCCTTGAGTAGAATCGACTATGTATTGGGGAACGATACCCATGAGCGCATTCGTAAACCGCTTCAAGCCGGCCATGCTCGTGTGACAGAACCGGGAGCCTTTGCTTCATTCGTAGGTAAAATGGTTTTGGAAGTGCAAAATGGCGAGTTGCTCAGTGAGGAGTATGAACTTATGGAAGTAGACCCATCGAAGTACGAAGCCGATGCAGAAGTAGCTGCCGTCATTGAAGAAGCTGTAGCACCGTACAAAGAAGAAATCGACCAAGTATTGGGCTATACCCAAACACCTTTGTACCGCTATTTTGTCGTAGAGAACCCAATGGACAACTTCATCACTGATGCTTCTATGTGGAAAAACGATGTCGATGTCGCATTGAGTAACGGGTTCCGATTTAGCCCACCCATCGTTCCTGGCGAAAACGGTGTCGCACCAATTACGCGCGGTGACCTTTGGAAAATGCTGCCAGTAAACGAGAAAGTTAAAATTGGTAAGGCCAGTGGACAGCAAATCAAAGATTGGCTGGAAAAGGAATTGCACAATGTATTTGCAGAGAACCCACAAGAGCGCTTCGGCGGCTGGGTAGTTCGATTCTCCGGAATGGAACTCAAGTTCAATGCCAATGCACCAAAAGGCGAGCGCGTGAGCTCTATTGTCATCAAAGGTGAGCCGATGGAATTGGACAAGCTGTATAAAATGTCTGCGTGTCGCCGCGAAGGGGAGCCGATCAGCACGCTTTGTCGAATGAAAGGCACTGTTGAAACTGTGGTTATGGATTACACCATCCACGACCTTATCGAAGAATACCTTGCCGTACACGACACCATTGCTCCTGTTCGTGATGGACGCGCCGTGTCTTTAGATTTGGGCGATAACGTACTGTCGCAGTTACCTGGAACCGATTACCATTTCCACTAAAAAAATTAAGATGAAAAAATTACTATTTGCCGTAGCCTTAACCTTTGGTTTGTTTGCGCCACAAGCACTTTCTGCACAGTCCGAAGGAACACAGAACTACTTTGTACTTAACCGCAATTTGCAGCAGCTTAAAGCCATTTCATTGGCAGCTGGAGACCTCGCTGAAATGGACGGTGAGCAATTTGGTGAGTTTAATGTAGT